>JBEIVK010000394.1:0-4217 GCA_040373935.1 Alphaproteobacteria bacterium | reverse complement strand
GCGCCGTCGCGGGCGGCCGGCGAGGCGGCGACCGGGCGGTTACCGGGGCGCGGGGGTGGGCCGTGCACGGACAAGTCACAGCGTCGCGGGCGCGTCCTTCGCCGACGCCGATGGCGGGGGAGGTGCTGGTGCTCCTCGCGCACCCCGCCCTCCACCGGTCGCGGGTCAACGCGCGGGTCGCCGCCGCCCTGCGGGCCCTGCCCGGCGTCACCGTGCACGACCTCTACGACGCCTACCCAGACCTCCACATCGACATCCCCGCCGAGCAGGCGCGCGTCGCCGGCCACGGCGCGCTCGTCTGGTTGCACCCGGTCTACTGGTACAGCACGCCCGCCATCCTCAAGGAGTGGCAGGACGAGGTCCTCGCTTTTAACTGGGCGTATGGCCCAGACGGCGGCGCGCTCCGGGGCAAGCGCTTCGGCAGCGTGGTGAGCACGGGCGGCCGCGCCGAGGCCTACGCGCCGGCGGGGCTTAACGGGTATCCCCTGCGCGACCTGCTGCGTCCCGCCGAGGCCACCGCGCATCTCTGCGGGCTTCGCTACACGCCGCCCTTCGCCATCCAGGGCACGCACCGCTTGGCCGACGCGGAGATCCAGCACCACGCCGCGCAGGCCGCGCGCTACGTCGAGGCCCTCCGGGACGGTACGCTCGACGGCCACGACTTCGGCCCGTCGTCTCTGGCGAATGGCGCGATCAGCGCCGAGGCGGTGGGCGCATGATGGCGGCTGGCTTCGTCTACCTCGCGGCGGCCCTCGTCGGCGTGCCGCTCGCGCGGCGCCTGGGCCTCGGCTCCGTGCTCGGCTATCTGCTCGCGGGCATCGCCATCGGCCCCTACGCCCTCGGGCTGGCCGGAGACGCCGCGAGCGTCATGCACTTCGCCGAGCTGGGCGTCGTCATGATGCTCTTCCTCATCGGCCTGGAGCTGGATCCCCGCACCCTTTGGCGGCTGCGCGGCCCGATTTTCGGCATGGGCGGCCTGCAGGTCTTCGGCACGGGTGCGCTGCTCGCCGGCGCGGGGATGGCCGCCGGGCTCGCGTGGCAGCCGGCCCTCGCCGCCGGCCTCGTCCTGTCGATGTCCTCCACGGCCATCGGCTTGCAAAGCCTGCAAGAGCGCGGTCTGCTCCGCAGCGACGCCGGCCAGAAGAGCTTCGCGGTCCTGCTCTTCCAGGACGTCGCGGTCATTCCGCTGCTCGCCCTGTTCCCGCTGCTCGCGACCTTCCCGCCGGCGGCCGAGGCCGCGGGGCACGGCGGCGGCTGGGTGGAGTCGCTCTCGGCGGGCGGGCGCGCCCTGGCCGTCGCGGGCGCCGTGGGCGGCACCATCGGCGCCGGGCGCTTCCTCGTGGGCCCGCTGATGCGCGCGGTGGCCTCCACGGGCCAGCGCGAGCTCTTCCTCGCCGCGGCGCTGCTCATCGTCGTGGGCGTGTCCTTGCTCATGCAGGCCGTCGGTCTGTCGCCGGCGCTCGGCGCGTTCCTCGCCGGCGTCGCCCTCGCCGGCTCCGAGTATCGCCACGAGCTGCAGAGCGACGTCGAGCCGTTCAAGGGGCTGCTGCTGGGCGTGTTCTTCCTCGCGGTGGGCGCCGGCATCGACTTCCGCCTCGTCGCGGCGGCGCCAGGCCGCATCGCGCTCGCCTTCCTCGTCGTCAGCGCCGTGAAGATCGGCGTCCTCTGGGCGCTCGCGCGCGGCGCGCGGTCGAGCCGCGTCGAGTCGGCGCGCTTCGCGGCCGCGCTCGGGCAGGTGGGCGAGTTCGCCTTCGTGCTGCTGGCCTTCTGCGAGGGCGCGGGTGTCCTGCCCGGTCCCACCGCCCGTGAGCTGGTCGCCGTCACGGCGCTGTCCATGGCCGCGGGGCCGCTGATCATCCTCTTCGCAGACCGGGTGCTCGTGCCGCGGCTGGGCAGCGTCGCCGCCGCCGCCGCGGGGGGAGAGCCGCCGGTGGACGCCCAGAACCCCGTCATCGTCGCGGGCGCGGGGCGCTTCGGGCAGGTCGTCGGTCGTCTCCTGCGCGCCCAGGGCCACGCCGTCACCATGCTCGACGTGGACAGCGACCAGCTCGCCGTGCTCGCGCGCTTTGGCACCAAGGTCTGGTTCGGGGACGCCCGGCGCCAGGACCTCCTGCACGCGGCCGGCGCGCACCAGGCCGGGCTGCTGGTCGTGGCCGTGGAAGACCACGCGGCGGCGGTGGAGATCGTGCGGGTCGCCCGTGCGCACTTCCCCCATCTGCCGGTGCTCGCGCGGGCCCGCGGGCGGGTGGAGGCGTACGAGCTGCACGCGCTCGGCGTCGAAGGGGTCTTCCGCGAGGTCTTCGACTCCAGCCTCCGCATGGGCGAGGCCGCGCTGCGGGTCCTGGGGCACGGCGCGCATGCCGCACACCGCGCGGCGAACGTGTTTCGCCGCCACGACGAAGCGGCGGTCGTCGCCCTCGCGTCCTTGCGCCAGGACACCGGAGCCTTGGTCAACAGCGCGCGGGAGCGCATCGCGGCCTTGGAGCAGGCGATGGCGGCAGACCGCCGGGAGGCCGGCGAGCTGGCCGACCACGCCTTCGACACGGGCGGGCTGCGGGCCTGGGCCACCCAGCCGGCGGCGCCCAAGCCGGAGGGTGGGGCTTAGGGGCGCTCGGGGAGCACGCCGGCCGCGCGGAGTTGGCCCTCGGCGCTCGCGCGGCCCCAGCCATCCCGAACACAGGAGAATGGAGGGTCAACCAGAAAGATTGGGCTTGGCGTCGGCGCTGCGCCCGTGAGGGCCGTGCGGATGATGCTGTCCTCGGTCTGCGCCGCGTCGACGCCGT
This sequence comes from Alphaproteobacteria bacterium, assembly GCA_040373935.1. GTDB lineage: Bacteria > Myxococcota_A > UBA796 > UBA796 > UBA2385 > JBEIVK01. The sequence continues at coordinate 1,434 of JBEIVK010000394.1, read as the reverse complement.
CGCGCAGGGCGGCGGGCAGGGCGGCGGCGCGCGTCGTGTTCCCCGCACCGGAGCGATTGGCGGAGGTCACCCAGACGGAGGCGCCGACCTCCGCCATGGCGTCGACCACCGCCGCGAGCGCAGGGCCCAGCCCGACGAAGACGGCGATGTCCGCGGTGGTTCCCACACCCGGGGGCGTTGCCGGGCCGCCCTCTCTCCGCCGGCCGACCAAGCCCATCGTCGCCGTCAGGCCACGGAGGTCGCCTGCCGGGCGGCCGGCGAGCGCCGCGAGGAAGTCTCGCCCCTCCCGCTCGGCGCTCCCGGCGACCGAGAGCGGCTTTTCGGCGGCACGCCCCTTGAGCGCGAAGACGCGCCCGACACCCGACGCGCTGCACGTGGCCAGCACGTAGCCCACCGGGCACGGGAGAAGCACGACGCCGCCGCCGCGCAGCGCCCTCAGGACGGCCGGCCCTGCCGTCATCGCGGCCGCGCGTTGGAGGCGGCCGCCACGGCGTCCGCCAAGTCGACCGCGGAACGCCCCCGGCCGTACGCCAAGCGCTTCGCTGCGTCCCGCACCGCGCGGACCTCCTCTGGCGCCAACGCGTGGCCCGCTGCCTGGGCGACCGCCTCCACGACGCGGTCGCTGGCAAGGTGGGTGAGGTCCACCTTCGCCGGGATGCCCAGCAGCGCCTCCGCGTCGTAGGGTTGGAAGGTGGGCGGGTGCACGAAGGGCGTCCCGGTGGAGATCGCATTCACGCCGGACCCGACGAAGGGGTCGGTGCCACGACGCGGGAGCCCGAGGTGGGTGCTGAGCCACTGCGCCGTGGGCGAGATGCCGTGGGGGGCCCAGCGATCCACCCCCAGGCCCGCGCGGGTGCAGCCGAGGTCGGCGAGCTGGGCGTCGGTGGCGGTGGCCAACGCGGCGAGCAGCTCCTCGGTGTGCCCGAGGCCCGTGCGCTCCCCGAGGCCAAGCCACGCCGCGCCGAACACGCGGTGCCCCAACTCCAGCGCTTGAAGGTTGAGCGCCAACCCGAGGCCCAGGTCGTTGTGGAAGTGGCAGTGGATGACGACGTCGGCGGCGAGTGACGCCGTGATGCTGCCGAGGAGGCGGCGGTGCCCCGCGGGGTGAAGCCGCCCCACGGTGTCGGCCAGCATGATGAGCTCGGCCCCGCGTCGGGTGAGCCGATTCGCGGCGTCCGCGACATGCAGCGGGTGCGCGGCGGAGATGTCGGCGAGGCAGACATCGATGGCGACATCGCCTTGGGCTGCTTGCAGCGCGCCGTCGAGGAGGTCGAGGCCGCGGCCGAGGGCGGCCTCGGGCGTCATGTGCATCATCACGCCGGCCATGGCCGGGGAGGAGGGCATCACGAACATCACGCGGCCGGCGCGCGCCCGGCGCGCCAGGGCCACGCCGGCTGTCAGGTCGGACGGGATCGACCGGCAGACGAGGGCCTG
>JBEIVK010000732.1:0-2370 GCA_040373935.1 Alphaproteobacteria bacterium | reverse complement strand
GGCGGGTCCGCCCCCGCCCGGGCCCTTGGAGCGCGCGCGGGCCGAGTGGGCCGAGGCGCGGCGGCGGGCGGCGGCAGAGGCGTGGGCGGACCCGGCCTTGGCCACGGCGTTGTCCGCCATCCTCCGGCGCTGCGTGGAGGCCGTGACCGGCTGGCCGGCGCCCGCGCGCACCACCCGCGAGATCCTCGCCCACCTCGAAGCCGAGCGCCTGCTGGGCCCCGCCGAGCGCGCGCGGGCCGCCCGCATCCTCGACGCGACGGACCCCTGAAGTTCGCACGAGAGGGCGGGGGCACCGGGTTCTTCGATGCCTTGGACGCCGACTTCGACGCCGTCCTCGGCTCACTGGCCCCGCCGCCCGTGCGGGACGCCGGGGAGCGCCCGTGATCGAGTGGGGCCAGCCCTGGGCCTGGGCCTTGGTGCCCGTCGTGCTGCTCGCGCCGCTGGCGCAGCGGCCCGGGCGCCTGCCGGCGGCGGACCTGAGCGCCTGGCGAAGCGCGTTCAGCCTGCGCGTGCTGGCGGCGCCGCTGCCGGGCCTGCTCGGCGTGCTGGGGCTGCTCTGCTGCGTGGTCGCGCTCGCGCGGCCCCAAAAGGTAGATCGGGAGCGCATCCGCACGCAGGACGGCGCCGACATCCTGCTCGTTCTCGACACCTCGGGCTCGATGGAGACCGACGACTACAAGCTGCGCGGGCGCAGCGTGTCGCGGCTGGAGGTCGCGCGGGAGGTCATCGCGCGCTTCATCGAGGGCCGCCCGGACGACCGCATCGGCCTCGTGGTGTTCGGCGAGGAGGCCTTCACCCAGGTCCCGCTCACGCTCGACCACCGGTCGCTGCAGGATTTCCTCGCCCAGGTGCGGCCGGGCATGGCCGGCAAGCGCGCGACGGCCGTGGGGGACGGCCTGGGGGTGGCCGTCAAACGCCTGAAGGAGCTGGAGGCCCCCACGCGCATCGTCGTGCTGCTCACGGACGGGAGAAGCAACCACGGGCAGATGCAGCCGTTGGAGGCGGCCGAGGCGGCCCGGGCGCTCGGGGTGCGGGTGCACACCATCGGCGTCGGCACGGCCGGGGCCGGCGGCGGCTTCTTCGGGCTGTTCGGCGGCGGCTCGGACCTCGACGAGCGCACGCTCACCCGGGTCGCCGAGCGGACGGGCGGCCTGTACTTCCGCGCCGACGACACGACCGCCCTCGAAAAGACCTGGGCGACCATCGACGAGATGGAGAAAAGCCCGGCGGAGGCCTTCGAGGTCACCCGCACGGACGAGCGCTTCGCGCCGTGGCTCATCGCCGGGTTGGTGCTGCTCGGACTGCAGGTGCTGCTGGGCGACACCGTGCTTCGGAGGCTCCCATGAGCTTCGGCGCGCCGGAGTGGCTGCACGCGCTGTGGGGTGTGGCGGCGGTGGCGGTGTTCTTCGGGTTCGCCGGGCGGGCGCGGGCGCGGGCCCTCGCCACGCTTGGCCTGCTGATCGAGCGTGGGAGCGCAGGGTCTGCGGCGGCTTTTCGCCGGCGCGCGCTGCTGTGGACGGCGGCCCTCGCCTGCTTCGTCGTCGCGCTGGCCCGGCCGCGCGGCGGCGCCACCTGGGTCGACATCCCGTCACGCGGGCTCGACATCGTCGTCGTCCTCGACGTGTCGCGCTCGATGGACGCGCAAGACCTGCCGCCGTCTCGCATGGAGCGCGCGCGCCGCGAGCTGCTGGACCTCGCGGAGATGGTCAACGGAGACCGCGTCGGGCTGGTCATCTTCGCCGACGGCGCCTACCCGCGCATGCCGCTCACCGAGGACCTCGGCGCCTTTGCGTGGATCGTTCGGGACACCGGCACCGAGACGCTCGGCGCGCAAGGCAGCGACCTCGGCGCCGCCCTCGACGCGGCGGCGGCGCTGCTGGGAGAGCCGGCGGGGGCGGACCGCGCGGTGCTGGTCGTGTCCGATGGAGAGGACCACGGCGGCAAGGCCCGCGAGGCTGCCGCCCGGCTGGCCGAGGCCGGCATCTTCGTGTATGCCCTCGGCGTGGGGACCCCAGACGGCGCGCCCATCCCGCTGCCCGAGGGAGGCTTCGTGAAGGACCAGGGAGACCTCGTGCTGTCGCGACTGGACGAAGCGCTGCTGGTGGACCTCGCGCGGGCCGGCTCGGGCGCGTACGCGCGCTCGGTGGCGGGCACCGAAGACCTCGACGCCCTGGTCGGCCAAGAGATGAAGCGCACGCTCCGCGCCGCAGACCGCGGCACACGGCGCGAGAAAGTATGGCAGGAGCTCTATTCCTGGCCGCTGCTCGCGGGGGTCCTGCTGTGGCTGGCAGGGGCGGCGCGGCGGGCGGGCCCGCTGCGCTTGCCGAGCGCGGCGGCGGCGGTGCTGCTGGTCGGGCTGGCGGCAGGCGT
>JBEIVK010000409.1:0-4129 GCA_040373935.1 Alphaproteobacteria bacterium | reverse complement strand
GACCCCGAGCCTCACGCTCACCGCGACGGCCCAGGGCGAGCGCTTCGGCACCGCCGTGTCGAACTCCGGCGACGTCAACGGCGACGGCTTCGCCGACCTCCTCGTCGGGGCCGGGTACTTCCGCGCGGGCGTCGCCGGCGAGGTGACCCAGAGCGGGCGCGCGGCGCTCTACCTCGGCGGCGTCGGAGGCGAGTCGGGCCGCCGCCGCCGGGTCGGGGGGGGAGCCGGCATCGGCGGCGGCCTTTGCGGCCTCGGCGGCCTCGGTGAGCGCGCCGGCCAGCGCCTTGATTTGCGCGGCCTCGTCGGCGATGGCGAGGGCCTCGGCCGCTGCGCCCGCGGCGGGTGTCGCGGGCGACGCGGGGCCGGTATCGGAGAGGGCGCAGGCGCCCAGCGCGCAACACAGGAGAGCGACGATGCGAAGCGGCGCGGCCATTCCAGCCAGGGTAACCCGCAAGGGCATGTTCCTGCCCGCAAGCGATCTCCGCCCGCGCGACGCCTACGCGCTGCTCACGTCGGCGCTCGTCCCTCGCCCGATCGCGTGGGTCGGCAGCCGCAGCGCGGCCGGCGTCGACAACCTCGCGCCGTTCTCCTACTTCATGGGCGTCGGCAGCGACCCGCCGGCCCTCGCCGTGTCGGTGGCGCGCCTGCGCGGCGGCGCGCGCAAGGACACCGCCGCCAACATCACGGAGACGGGGGTGTTCTCGGTGTCGATGGTGTCTGCCACCTTCGGCGCGGCGATGGTCGAGACGAGCCTGGGCCACGCGCCCGAGGTGGACGAGTTTGCGGTGGCCGGCGTCCCCAAAGCCGGCTGCGTCGCCGTCGAGGCCCCGCGCCCGGCGTCGTCCGCGGTCTGCTTCGAGTGCCGACTGCTCGCGGCCGTGCCCGTCGGCACGGTCGAGCTGTTCATCGGGCAGATCATCGGCTTTCACCTGGACCCCGCTGTGCTCGTCCCCGGCGCATCGCCGCCCCTCGTGGACCCGCTCCGTCTGGACCCCCTCGCCCGCCTGGGCGGCGTCGACTACGCCCGCCTGGGCCCGCTGCTCTCCTTGCCGCCCCGCGCGGGCGGCCCCACCCGTTGACCGGAGCCCCGCTCATGCCTCTTCGTCTGCCCTGCGGGGCGCTTCTGTGCCTCAGCGTCGCCTGCCGCGGCAAGGCCGACGACACCGGCGGCGCCGGAGCGGTGCCGGAGCCGGTGGATCTCCCGGCCGACCCTGCCGAGACCGGCGTTCCGGTCGGCGTTCGGACCTTCGCCCACGAGGGGCTCACGGTCGAGGTCTGGTACCCGGCGCCGGAGTCTCTGCGCGGCGTGGCGGGCGACCCGGTGGACTTTGACGGCTTCATCCCCGCGGGCGTGCAAGAGCGGGTGGGCGGCATCGACTTCCCGGCGGTGCCTTCCATCGCGGTGCGGGACGCGCCGGTGCGGGTGCCGGAGGCGGGGGCGGCGTACCCCGTCATCGTCTTCGCGCATGGTTTCGGTGGGATGCGCGTGCAGAGCATCGACTTCGCGGCCCACCTCGCGTCCCGCGGCTACGTCGTGCTGTCGGCGGACCACATCGGCCGCACCCTCGGGGACGTCGTGCCCTGCTTGTTCAGCCCGCCGGCCGAGGGCTGCAACCTGAGCGGCTTCGGATCGGACCCGGCGGTCGATGACATCCCCCTCGTGCTCGGCCTCGCCGAGCAGCTCGCCGCCGACCCTGACTGGCACGGCGCCCTGGACATGGACACGGTCGGCATGTCCGGGCACAGCGCCGGCGGCGGCACCACCGAGGCGGTGGGCGACGCCATCGACACCTTCGACGCGCTGCTCTCGATGGCCGCGCCTGCCGCTCCCACGCGCGACGTTCCCACCTTCCTCCTCGATGGCACCTGCGACGGCATCGTGCCCTCCGACGAGAGCGACCTCGTGTTTCCGACCCTCGCCGACGGCACGCTGCTGCATGTCGTGGGCGCCGGCCATCTCGCCTTCGCCGACCTCTGCGCGCTGGGGCTCACGGAGGTCGCCGAGGAGGTGCTGGCCCCGCGGGACGACCTCAACCCCGCCCTCTACGCGCAGCTGCTCACCTTGGCCTCGGACGGCTGCCCGGGCGCCGTGCCCACGGTCGAGAAGCCCGAGTGTGCAGGCGGCTTTCTGCCCTTGGAGCGCTCGGCGCCCATCGTGCGCGCGAGCACCACGCTGTTCTTCGACGCCGCCTTGCGGGGCGAGGGCCCTGGCCTGAGCGGCTTCGCGGACCCAGACACCGTCCTCATCGAGTGACCATCGCGGCCGCACGCGCCGCGATGCGCCCGGCGGCCTCGGGTGCCACCGGCGCAGGGCGGGGCAACGCCCGAGCAGCGGCCAGGGCCGCCCGAAGCGCGTCCGGGCCCGTGCCCGCCAGAAGGATGTCGCCGCGGGCGCGCATGGCCGCCTCCAAGGAGGCGGTCTCGGCGAAGCCGGACCGGGGCGCGGAGATGAGCCGCCCGCCCGCCGCCATCGCCTCGGCGAGGGTGCCGTAGCCGGGCTTGGTGAGCACGGCGTCCACCGCGCCCAGCAGCGCGGGGAAGGGCAGGGGAGGCGGCCGGGCGCAGTCCGCGCGGGCGGGCAGAGGAAGAGGGTCCGGGATGAGGTAGGTCGTGCCCGCGATCTCGGGAAGGCCCGCCCCCAGGCCGGCCCAGCCCATGCCGCCCATCGCCACCAGCACCGCACCGGGCAGGGGCGCGGCCGGCGGGGCCGCCCGCGCGAGCAGGCCCACGGCTTCCACAGTGCGAAAGCCGTGCATGCCCGGGCCCGGTGCGAGCGCGAGGGCGGGGTGCGGCGCCTGCCATCCGGCGAAGCGCGCGGCGGCGGCGGCGAGCGCCGGCGCTTGGGCGTAGATCCACGCCCAGTCGAAGTTGCCCACCGCGAGGGCGGGCACGCCGGCGCGGCGGGCGGCCTCCAGGGCGGCCGGCGGCGTATCGGCGATCACGAGGTCAAACCCGGCGAGCCGGGCGGCCAGCGCGTCGATGTGCGCATCGGCGAGGAAGGGCGGAAGGGCGCGCCGCGTGGCCTCCACGTCCACGGAGAGGGCGTCCGGCTGCACCATCCCGAGGTCGGCCACGCAGGGCTCGACGGCGACCACGCGCCCGGCGGTGAACGACGCCGGCGCCGCGGTGAACAGCACCGGCTCCAGCCCTCGCGCGACCAGCGCCGGGGCCAAGGCGAGCATGCGCCCGGTGTGCCCGTACCCGTGGGCCGAGCACACCACCGCCACCCGCGGCGCCGCGCTCACGCGGCGAGCAGGGCCGGGGCCTCCAAGAAGCGGCGGAGCGCCTGGAGGAAGCGGGCGCCGAGGGCCCCATCGACCACGCGGTGGTCGCAGGTGAGCGTGAGCTTCATGCGCCAGCCGATGCCCAGCGCGCCGTCCTTCACCACCGGCTCCTGCTGCAGGCTCCCCACCGCGAGGATGCAGGCCTCGGGCGGGTTCAGGATGGCCGTGAAGTGCTCGATGCCCATCATCCCCAGGTTGCTCACCGTGAAGGTGGAGCCCGTGTACTCCTCCGGCTTGAGCTTGCCATCCTTGGCGCGGCCGGCGAGCGCCCGCACCTCGGCGGAGATGGCGGCGAGGCCCTTGGTGTCGGTGTGGCGCACGACCGGGGTGATGAGGCCGTCGGGCAGGGCGACCGCCACGCCGACGTGCACCTCGTTGTGGCGCAGGATGGCGTCCTCGCCCCAGGATGCGTTGACCTCGGGGACCTCGCGCAGCGCGCGGGCGACGGCCTTGAGCAGGATGTCGTTGACCGACACCGTGACCCCGGCGGCCTTCAGCGACTCGCGGAAGGCGACGAGCGCGTCGCAGTCGATGCGCGCCGACAAGAAGAACGCCGGGGCGTCTTGCCACGCCGCCGTGAGGCGCTTCGCGATGGTCTTGCGCATCATGGAGTTGCGAACGGGGGTGCTGGCCAGCGCGGCGGGGGCGGCCGCCGGGGCGGCCGTGCCCGCCTTGGGGGCGGCCTCGACGTCGGCGCGCAGGACGCGACCCCGCGGGCCGCTGCCCTTGACCGTGGCGAGGTCGAGGCCGGCGGCCTGGGCCAGGCGGCGAGCCAGCGGTGAAGCCATGACGCGGTCGCCGGACGCGCTCGGCGGGGCGCTGACCGGCGCCGGCGCGGGGACCTG
>JBEIVK010000813.1:0-1982 GCA_040373935.1 Alphaproteobacteria bacterium | reverse complement strand
TCGCCTGCCGCCGGGGCCGCCGGGGCCGCCGCCGGCGACACGGCGGGGAGATCCGCCGTGGACTCTGCGGGGCTGCGCACCGGCAGCGCCGGCTCGCGGCCCTCGAGGAGGTCGTCGAGCATGCGATCCAGCTCGGTGACCGAGCACCGCCCGGCTGGGTCTTTGTTCATGGCGACTGCGAGGATGCGGTTCACGCGACCGAGCAGCAGCGGATCTTCGCCCTCCCGTGTGAGCGTGGGCGGCAGGCTGTCGCAGAGCAGCTGGAAGGTGTCCTCGGGGTCCAGGCGGTCAGCGAAGCGGATGACGTGCCGCGCCGTGACGCAGAAGTGCAGCAGCGCGCCCACGGAGTAGACGTCGGCCGCCTCGGTGACGGCCCCGCCCACGAACTGCTCGGGCGCCGCGTAGTGGGGCGTGCCGACGAAGGCGCCGACCCGCGTGAGCCCGCCCCCCAGGCTGCCTTGCACCTTGGCGATGCCGAAGTCGGCCACGCGCACGATCGGGTCTTCGGTGCGGGGCACGGGCCGGGTGAGCAGGACGTTCTCGGGCTTGAGATCCCGGTGGACGATGCCGCGCCCGTGGGCCTTCTCCAGCGCTTGGCAGATCTGCCGGCCGATCACGGCGGCCTGCCGCACGGACAGCAGGCCCACGCGGCGCAGGTGATCGAGCAAGGAGCCGCCCGCCTCGTAGCGGGTGATCAAGTACGGAGAGTGCCCCTGCTTGTGCACGAAGCCGAGGTACTGGACGATGTTTGGATGGTCCAGCTCCTGGATGATCTGCGCCTCGGTGGCGAGCCGGCGCACGTAGGGCCCGGCGTCTCGCGCCGCCAGAAGCACCTTCACGGCCACGCGCGGCCCCGTCTCGTCGCCCGCGCCGTCCAGCTCCCGCGCGACGTAGGTGACCCCCGCCCCGCCGACCGCCAGCATCTGGTGCACCCGGTAGGTGCGGTCCAGGACGTCGCCTGCCCGCAGGATGCGCCCCCAGCCCTCGGCCGGCCGCTTTTTGCGGCAGGAGAGGTTGGGGCACTCGTCCAGGTCCGTGGCGAAGCTCGTCAGACACCTGGAGCAGTACTGCTGGGGCGGCGCGTCGGTGCTCATGGGTGTGCGCCCGTATCCCGGTCCCCCGTTTCCCGCCGCCCGCCCCTCTGGGCCTTTTGCCGGTTCCGCCCGCGCGTGGCACACTGGCCCGATGCGCCGCGCCTCCTCCCGCCTGCCCGTCATCGCCTGCGCCCTGGCCGCTGCCTGCCAGTCCCCCGCCACGCCGGACGACACGGGGGGCGCTCCGCCCGCGGATTCCGGGCCTGCGCCCCTGGTCGAGCCCAGCGGCGCCTGCCCCGACATCCCCGGCTCCGGGGACTACGAAATCACCGCGGGCGGCCTGTCCCGGCGCTTCACGGTCGTCGCGCCCACGGCGCCCAGCGGCCCCGTCGGCCTCACCTTCTTCTTTCACGGCCTGATGGGCGCCTCGGGGCCAGACCCGGCGGCCTATTTCGCGCGCAGCCTCGGGCTGCAGGCCACCGCCGACGAGGCCGGCATGGTCTTCGTCCTGCCGGTGTCCGGCGTCATGTCGCTGGCCGCCCAGGAGTTCTACCTCTGGGACATCGCGCTGGACACCACGGCAGACCTCACCCTTTACGACGATCTCCGTACCTGCGTCGCCCGCGCCTTCGACGTGGACCTCAGCCGCACCGTCGCGGCGGGCTTTTCCGGCGGCGCCCTCTTCACGACGGTCATCGCCGCCCAGCGCAGCGACACGCTCGCCGCCATCGTCGAGGGCAGCGGCGGGGCGGACCTCTCCGTGCCCATCTGGGAGCAGACGGCCGCCGCCTATGCGCCGCCGGCCCAGCCCCTTCCCGCCCTCCTCATCACCGGCGGCGAGCAAGACGTCTGGCCCGATCCCACCTTCACGATCGTGGATTTCGTCGCCGCCACCGACACGCTGCAGGCCCGCCGCGCGGCCGACGGCCTCGCCTCCGTCCGCTGCGA
>JBEIVK010000334.1:0-4816 GCA_040373935.1 Alphaproteobacteria bacterium | reverse complement strand
GGGGACGACGTCGGGCAGCGGATCGCCCACGGGGAGCGCGGTCAACGCGCGGACCACCCCCACCGCGAGGGCCGCCGCCGGGTCGACCAAAGAGCCGCGGGCCTGCTCCCACAGCGCGCCCGCGTCGTCTGGCAGCCCGCGAACGAGGGCGGACCGGAAGGCGTCGTAGCGGCGGCGGCGGGACGGGTCGGAGAGGACGTCGATCGCGGTGCGGAGGTCCCGCTCCTGGGCCTCGAGCAAGGAGGTGTCTGCGCCTTGCTTGCGCGCCTGACGGAGCCGGCGCACGAGATCCCCGAGCCGCCGCTGGTAGGCGGCGCGCAGCTCGCTGGCGGTTGCGCCCGGCTCCACGCCGAGCAGCTCATAGAAACCTTGGACCATTCGCCCCCTGCTAACGAGGCGCGGACACACCTGCGAGGGCGCGCGAGAGCGCAGCCGCCAGCAACGCCTCCTGGCCCGGCAGCAGGGTGCGCGGGTCCAAGCAGACCGCCCCGTCCACCACCCGCCCGACGACCGCGGGACGCCCGTGCCGCAGGCGCGCGGCCAAGGCATCGGCGTCGCCGCCCGGCAGGCGCACGAGCCACCCCGGGAGGCCCTCGCCCGGCAAGGCGCCCCCGCCGCTCGCGCCGTCGCCCGGGACGACGACCGCCCCGGGGACCCCCGCAGCGATCCGCGCCGCCACCTCGTGCAAGCTCGACTCCCCTGCGGCGAGCATCGCCCGCGCGGGGATCTCAGCCGACCGCCCCGCCCGGTACAGCCGCAGCGTGGCCTCCAGCGCGGCGAGGCAGAGCTTGTCCGCCCGCAGCGCCCGGGCCATCGGGTGCGCGCGCAGCCGCGCGATCAAGTCGGGCCGCCCGCACAGGATCCCGGCCTGCGGGCCACCGAGCAGCTTGTCTCCCGAGAAGCAGACGAGGTCCACTCCGGCCGCGAGCGCCCGCTCCACCCGCTCTTCGTCGAGGCCCACGCCCGACCGCGGCGGCTCCCCGATGAGGCCGGAGCCGAGGTCCTCCACGACCGGCAGCCCGCGCGCCGCGCCGAGGGCCACGAGGTCTGCGCGGGCCGCGCGCTCGACGAAGCCGACCTGCCGAAAGTTGCTGGGATGGACCCGCAGCAGCAGCGCGGACTCCGGGCCGCACGCCGCCGCATAATCGGCGACGCGGGTGCGGTTCGTGGTGCCGACCTCCCGCAGGCGCGCGCCGCCCACGGTGATGATGTCCGGAACCCGGAAGCTCCCGCCGATCTCGACGAGCTCGCCCCGACTGCACAGCACCTCCCGGCCGGCCGCCAGGGCGGTCAACGCCAAGAGCAGGGCCGCCGCGCCGTTGTTGACGACCAGCGCGTCCTCCGCGCCGACCAGGGCCCGCAAGTGCGCGCGGATCGCGTCTTGCCGGCCGCCACGCCGACCGGTCTCCAGGCGCAGCTCGACCGCGGAGTAGCCCGCCGCGACGGCCGCGACGGCCGCTGCGGCCACGGGATGCAGCGGCGCGCGCCCGAGGTTGGTGTGCAGCACGACCCCGGTGAGGTTGAGCACGGGGAGGGGCTCGCCCTCCAGCGACACCCGCACCGACGCCGCCGCGCGCGCCGCGATCTCCGCCGGTGGCGGCGCCTCTGCCCCGCCGGCGATCGCCGCCCGCGCCGCCGCGATCTCGCCGCGCAGGGCCTCCACCACGAGCGGGTGCGGGAGGCCGGCGAGCTCCGGCGCGCCGAGCAGCGCGGACACGGCCGGCAGGCGGGAGTATGGGGAGGACATGACGGGGACCGCCGCGTGATCGCGTTGCTCTATCTCGCAGCCGCCGTGATCAGCGCGGCCCTCGCGTGGCGAGCGCTGCGCCGCGCCCCGCAAGACCCGGCACACCGCGCGTTCGCCCGGCTCGGCCTCATCCTGGCGCTGTGCTGGGCCGGCTTCCTCGGCTACCTCGTGGATCCGGGCCCCGCGGCCCGCGGCCTGCACGCCGCCGCCGCGCTGCTGCTGCCCGCCGCGCTCACGGCCTTCTTCAACGCGCAGGCGGGGGTGCATCCCCGGCACGCGCTGGCGCGCCCCAGCACCCTCGCCGCCATCGGGCTCGCCTGCGCCGCCGCGTTCACCTTGGCCGACGGCGCGGGCAGCGGGCGCCCGGGGGAGGTCAGCGCGCCGGAGGTGCTCGCCGCGCTGGCCGGCATCGCGGGGCTCGCCCATGGTCTGGTGCTCGTCTGGAGGCACCGGGGCGCCCTCCCGCCGGGGGTGCAGCGCGCGCGCTGGGGCTGGACGGTGGGGCTGCTCGGCGCCGCGGTCGCCGCCGCCGGCCTCGAGCTGCTCGGGCGCGCCGTTGGGCCGCTCGCCCCGCTGGACGAAGGGCCGCTCGCCCGCCTTCACGCGATCCAGGGCCCCGTGCCGCCGCTCAGCCCGCTGCTCGCCACGCTGACGCTCGCGCTGCTCCAGCACGGCCTGCGGTTGCGGCGCCTGCTCGACTTGCACGAGATCCTCGCGCGTGTCGCCACCCTCGTCGCCGCCGGCCTTCTGCTCGCCATCTTCTTCGGCCTGCTGCGCCTCGACGCCCCCTCGACGGCGCTGGGCACGCTGCACCGGCCCGTCCTCGTCTTCCTGCTGTCCTGCCTGTTTCTTCTGCTCTACGACCCGCTGCGCGAGCGCCTGGCCACCGTCGCCCGCCACCGCCTCAACGACGCGGGCGAGCGCCTCGACGCCAGCTTGGAGGAGGTCCGGCGCCGTCTGCCGCGGGTGCTCGCCGTGGACGACCTCCACCACGCGCTGCTGCAGCCGCTGTTCGCGTCGGGCCGCGTGCCGCGGGTCGCCCTCTACCTCCCCGACACGGGCGACGGCCACCTGCGCTTGCGCCTGCACCTGGGCGACGCGCCGGCCGCCGACCTGCCACGCGACCTGCTGGACGACCCACCGGTCTCCCCCACCGACGCGCCAGACCCCGACCTCCTCCTCCCCGCCCGCCACGACGGCGCGCTGCTGGGGGCCGTGCTCCTCACCGGCGCCGCCGAGGTCGAGGGCTTCTCCGAAGACGAGCGGCGGCGCCTCGCGCGGGTGGTCGACCGTGTGGGCGTGTTGCTCGGCACACTGGGAGATCTCGAGCGCATGCGGGACCAGCACCGGCTCGCAGCCCTGGGCGAGATGGCCGCCGGGCTCGCGCACGAGATCCGCAACCCGCTCGCCAGCATCAAAGGCGCCGCTCAATATCTGCAAACCGCGCCTTCCCCTTCCGATCCAGCGGAGGTTCAGGAGTTCCTCGGGCTCATCACCAGCGAGGTGGACCGCCTGGGCGGCGTGGTGGGGCAGTTCCTCGACTACGCCCGCCCGCTCGTCATCCACGCCGAGGACCTCTCCCCCGGCGCCTTCACGGTGAAGGTGGCCGAGCAGGTCCGCATCGGCGGCGGGGCCGGCGTGCCCGTGCGGGTGGACGTGGACCCGGCCCTGGGCGAACAGCCGCTGTGCGCCGACGCCGGGAAGCTTCGGCAGGTGCTGCTCAACCTCATTCAGAACGCGCTGCAGGCGATGCAAGGGGCACCTGTCGGCGGCGAGGTCTGCGTGCGCGTGGCCCCGGGGCCGGCCGCCGGCGGTGGGCCGACGGTGGACTTCCACGTGACGGACAGCGGGCCAGGATTTGGGCCAGAGGTGGCCGCCAAGCTCTTCATCCCCTTCTTTACGACCCGGCCCGACGGCAGCGGACTCGGCCTGGCCGTGAGCCGCCGCATCGCCGAGGCCCACGGCGGGGAGCTGTTCGCCGAGTCCATTCCCGGCGCCGGCGCGCGCTTCACGCTGCGCCTCCCGCGCAGCCGCGCTCAGGCCGTCCCCTCTCCCTTGGCGTAGTCCCTGAGCACCGCGCGAGCCCGCGCCTCGCTGACTTCAGGCACCAGGAGCGAACCCCAGCCCTCGCCAACCGCCGCGCCGGCGTGGAGGAGCGGGGCGCCGCCCGCCGCGTGCGGGATGCGCAACTGACGGAACAGGTCGAGCAGGATCGCGCGGTCCGCGGGGCCGTCGAAGGTGTGGACGGACACGAGGTCCTCCTGGCGAAGATCCTCCGCGATCCTATCGAAGTCGGCGCGCAGGGCGTTGTCGACGGTGGGGCTGCCGCAGCTCGGGCAGGTGACGGGGTCGCCGTCGAAGATCGCATCGCAGTGAACACAGGCCCGCATGTTCCCTCCAGGCCTCATGTTCTTCGCACGGCGTTCCGTCACCCGGGATGCGCCACGTCATGCGCCGGAGCAAACCCCCATGAGCATCGCCGCCCTCGCGCTGTCCCTCGTCCTCCCCGCGCAGGCCGGTTGGGTGCGGGACCAAGCGGCGCACGCGGTGCTCGGGGATGCGCTCGCGCTGGAGGTCGCGCTGCACCAGGCCGGCGTCGACGCGGCCGGCGCCCAGACCCTCTGGGGCGAGCTGCGCTGGGCCAAGGGCAACGCCCGCCACGCCCGCGTGGGGGTCAGCGATGCCGCCGGGGGCGCCGCGCAGCACCGGGACTCCCGCAGCGCTGAGCGGGTGTGTGGGCGGGTGGACGGCCTCGCGCTCAACGAGAACGCCCTGCAGCTCGTCGCCTACCACGGCCGCCCCACCGGGCGCGCGCAGGCCGCCGCTCACCCCGCCGTGGTGTTCGCGCAGGACGACGCCGGGGCCTACGCGTTCCTCCAGCTTCAGCCCGGGGACCGCGTGCACATGGTCGAGGCCGAGGGCCCCCGCAGCACCCTCCACCTCACCGTGCAGCGCGGGGACCAGACCCTCCGCCTGGACCGCAAGGGTGAGCGCGTGCGGGTCTGCTACTTCGCGGCGCCGCCCGCGCCCCCGGAGGGCGCCGAGACCGCCTCGACCCGCACCCCGGCC
>JBEIVK010000106.1:0-9599 GCA_040373935.1 Alphaproteobacteria bacterium | reverse complement strand
GGCCACGACGGGGGCGGGCGCGGGCGCGAAGGCGACCGGCGCCGGGGCGACCGGCGCGAAGGCGACCGGCGCGGGGGCGTAGGATGCGGCGAGGGCGGGGGCGACCCCGCCGCCGACCATCCCGGCGAGGCCGACGAAGCCCGCCTCGGTGGTGCGGAGGTAGGCCGCGTGGGCCTCGGCCATCGACCGCTGGAAGGCCGCGTGGGCCTCCGCGGTCTGGCGCTGGGCTTCCGTCCAGGCGCTGAGCCAGCCGGCGGCCGGCGGATTCGGAGGGTGGGACATGCGAGACTCCCGGGAAGGGGAAGGCGGAGCGACAGGAACGGCGACCGGGCGGGGCCCGGCGGGGGCGACGAGGGGCGCGGCGGCGACCGGTGCGACCGGGGCCGCCGCCGGCGCGACCGGCACCGGCGCGGGCGGAGGGAGGGGGGCGTTGCGGGGGGACCCGGGGGTTCCCCCTGCCCCCTGAGCCGAAGCCGCCGAGACGACGACCGGCGCGGCCGCGCGGGGCGGGTTCGGGGCCGGGAGGGCGGCGGCGCCCCCGGGCGGCGGGTAGGGCTTGCCGCTGTTGGCCCCGCTGATCGGCACGGTGACCTTGGGCTGCGGGCGGCCGGAGGGGTCTTCGGGGAGGCGGTGGCCGTCGAAGAGGGCGGCGGGCTGGAAGGCGACGCCCGCGACGCCGAGCTGGAGCACGGCCTCGAAGAAGGCGCGCAGGCCGTCCTTTCCTTTGCGGTCCAGGGAGATGGCGCGGTGCGCGCGGTCGCCGAGGATGCGGCCCGTGAGGTCGGTGAGCACGCTGCCGGGGCCGACCTCGACGAAGACGCGGGCGCCTTCGGCGTACAGGCGCTCGACCACGTCCACCCAGCGGACGGAGCTGCGGATCTGCTCGGTGAGGAGGGCCTTCGCGGCGGCCTCGTCGTCCGGGTAGGGCGCGGCGCTGGTGGTGGAGACGACGGTGGCGCCGGACTGGGGCGCCGACCAGGGATGGTCGGCGAGGAAGGCGCCAAAGGGCTCGGTGGCCGGCGCGACGACGGCGCTGTGGAAGGCCGTGGCGACCGGGAGGCGCTTCCCGGCGACCCCCGCAGCGGCGAAGGCGGCCTCGGCCCGGGCGATGGCCTCGGTCGGGCCGCTCAGGATGACCTGGTTGGGGGCGTTGTGGTTCGCGACCGTGACCTCGGGCACGCCGGCCTGGGCGAGCAGGGCCTCGACCTCGTCGCGGCGGCGCGACACGGCGAACATGGCGCCGGGCAGGGCGGCGGCGGCGGCCATCGCCTCGCCGCGGGCGCGGGCGGTGAGCAGCAGCGTGGCGGCGTCGTAGCGGCCGGCGGCGTGCAGGGCCGTGAGCTCGCCGAAGCTGTGGCCGGCGAACAGGCGGGCGCCGAGGCCCATCTGGCGCAGCAGGCCGAGCATCGAGAGCGAGCAGGCGCCGATGCCGGGCTGGGCCCACTCCGTCGCCGTGAGCCGCGTGAGTTGAGCCTCACCGTCCTCTTTCGTGAAGACGGGGCGCGGGAACACGACCTCGTGCAAGGCGGCGTCGGGGGCGAGGGGAAGGTCCGCCGCGGCGTCCCAGGCGGCGCGCGCGGCGTCGAAGTGGACGGCGAGCGCGGCGCCCATGTCGACCGCCTGGCTTCCCTGGCCGGGGAACAGGAAGGCGACCTCGCCGGCGGCGGGCCCGCTGGCGGCGACCGTGCCGTCGGGCAGCGCGAAGGCGGCCTCCCCGGCGTCCAGACGGGCGGCGGCGGCGCGGAGCTTCTGCGCCAAGTCGGCCTCGGTGCCGGCGAGCAGACCGAGGCGCACCGCGGCGCCCGGCGCGAAGCTGCGCAGGCTGTCGGCGGACCGGAACGCGAGCTCGCCCTTGCCGGCGAAGCGCTCCGCGCGGTCGGCGGCGTCGCGGCAGGCGGCGGCGAGGGCGGCCGGGGTGCCGGCGCTGAGCAGCACCGGGAAAACCGGCCAGGACAGCAGGCGCTCGGTGTGCGCCCCGGGCCCGGTGTACTCCTCCAGCGCGACGTGGAAGTTGGAGCCGCCAAAGCCGAAGCTGCTCACGCCGGCCCGGCGCGGGTGCCGGCTGTCGCGCACCCACGGGCGCGCGCGGGTGTTGACGTAGAAGGCTGAGGATTCGAGGTTGAGCTTCGGGTTCGGGCGGTCCACCGTGATGGTGGGCGGCAGGGCCTTGTGGCTCAGGGCCATCACGGCCTTGAACATGCCGGCGGCCCCGGCGGCGGCCTTGGTGTGGCCGATCTGCGACTTCACCGAGCCGATGGCGCACCACTGGCGCGCGCTGCGGCCCGCCTCGTCGAACACGGTGCGCAGCCCCTCGAACTCCGCGGCGTCGCCCGCCTTGGTGCCGGTGCCGTGGGCCTCGACCAGCTCGACCGTCTCGGGGCCGAAGCCGGCGAGCCCGTAGGCGCGGCGCAGGGCCTTGGCCTGGCCTTCGGGCAGGGGCGCGTACACGCTCTTCGCCCGGCCGTCCGAGCTGCTGCCCACGCCCCGCAGCACGGCGTAGATGCGGTCCCCGTCGCGCTCGGCGTCGGCCAGCCGCTTGATGGCGAACATCGCGAGGCCCTCGCCCAGCATCGTGCCGTCGGCTTGGTCCGAGAACGGGCGGCAATCACCGGACTTGCTGAGCGCCGGGGTCTTGCTGAAGCACATGTACATGAAGATGTCGTTCATCGTGTCGACGCCGCCGGCGATCACGAGGTCCGAATCCCCCAGGTACAGCTCGTTGACGGCCATCTGCAGCGCCGAGAAGGTGCTCGCGCAGGCGGCGTCGGTGACGCAGTTCGTGCCGCCGAGGTCCAGGCGGTTGGCGATGCGCCCGGCCACGACGTTGCCGAGCAGGCCCGGGAAGGTGCTCTCCTGCCAGGGAACGTAGTGGCTGGAGATGCGGTCGCAGGCGGCCTGCACCTCGTCTTCGGGCAGCCCGCTGTCCCGCAGGGCCTTCACCCAAACAGGACGTTGCAAGCGGCTCACCATCGTTCCCAGCAGCTCTTGCGCGCTGGTCACGCCGAGGATGCACGAGATGCGCGAGCGGTCCATCTTTTCGTAGGGGCCGCGCGCGGCGTCCTCCAGCACCTGCCGGGCGACGATGAGCGCCAGAAGTTGCGAGGTGTCCGTCGCCGGGACGATGTTCGGCGGCACGCCCCAGCCCAGGGCGTCGAAGTCCACCGGCGACAAGAACCCGCCGCGCTTCGCGTAGGTCTTGTCGGGGGCCGACGGGTCTGCGTCGTAGTAGTCCTCGGGGAGCCAGTGCGTCGGCGGCACATCGCCGATGAGGTCCTTGCCGGCGAGGATGTCCCGCCAGAAGCCCGTGCTGTCCGGCGAGCCCGGGAAGATGGCGCTCACACCGACGATGGCGAGGGGAGGGCGGCGGTCGGACATGGGGCTCACGCGGGCAGGAGGTTGCGCGGACGCGGGTCGAAGGCGGCGGCGGGCACGGGGGCGCCGGCCGCGCGGAGCTGGTGGGCGCGGGTGATGGCCGTCGCGCCGTCGAGCAGGTTGTAGGCGACTTGGACGACGCGGCGCTGCGCCGGGTCTGCCAGGAAGGTGCCGCGGGTCCAGGCGTTGAACGCGCCCATCGCCGGGCCGCACCAGATCTGGTAGTCCATGCGACGGCTCTCGTCGCCGGCGATGGCCCAGCGCGACGACAAGCCCAGGTACGACCGGAACACCAGCGCCATGAGGTGCTTGGGGTCTGCCTCGGCGCGGGCGACCTCGCGCGGGTCTCGCGCCATCCAGAACGCGCGGGTGCTCGCCCAGGCGTCGGGGAAGGAGGCGCGGAGGATCTCCTTTTCGACGCGGGCGCGCTCGGCGGCGGGGATGGCGTCGAGCGAGGGGTGCTCGCGGTAGAGCTGGTAGAGCTTGCGGCCGCGGGTGGCGAAGAGCGTGCCGCGGTGCAGCACCTGCACCGTGACGCCCAGCTCGAACATGTCGGCCGCGGGGGCCATCGTGACGTCGGCGATGCCGCAGTCGACGAGCATCGCCCGGCCGGCCGGCGACAGGCCGGACTCGACGCAGGCCTGGTTGACCGAGCCCGTGAGCACGTAGGCGGCGCCCAACGCGAAGGCCGCGGCGACGGCGTGGGGCGAGCCGATGCCGCCGCCGGCCCCCAGGCGAATCTCCTCGGTGTAGCCGTACTGGCGGGCGATCTCGTCGCGCGTGGCCTGGATCGCCGGGAACAGCGCGGGCATCGGCCGGTTGTCCGTGTGGCCGCCCGAGTCGGCCTCCACGCTCAGATCGGTGGCCAGCGGGATGCGCCGGGCGAGCGCCGCCTCGTCGGCCGTGAGCAGGCCGCGGCCGACCAGGGCGGCCAGCATCTCGGCGGGGGCCGGCTCGAGGAAGCGCCGGGCGACCTCGGGGCGGCTGATCTTGGCGAACACGAAGTTTTGCCGCTCGACCGAGCCGTCCGGGCGCGCGCGCAGGCCGGTGCACGCGTAGCGCACGATGGACGGCGTGAGCGCCATGTACGCGCTCGCCTCGACCCGCCGCACGCCGGCGCGGAGGAAGAGGTCCGCCACGGCGGCCTCGAGGTCCGGCTCGTTCGGGCTGTGGATGAGGTTGGCCCCCCAGTTGGTGCGGCCGGCCAGCGTGGCGACGAGCCGGGCGATGTTCTCTTCGACGCGGCCGAAGGAGAGGCCCGCCGCGCCGAAGAAGCCGAGCAGCCCCGCCTCGGCGCAGGCGATCGTCATGTCGGCCGTGTGGATGCCGTTGGCCATCGCGCCGGCGACGTAGGGGAAGCGCGCGCCGTGCACCTCGGCGAAGCTCCGATCTCCGAGCCACTCGGCGTAGACGGCCGGCAGGCTCGCCAGGAGCGGCCAGCCGCCCTCGGCCACCGCCGCGCCGCCGAAGCCCACGCCCACGGCGCCGCTCGCGGGATCCTGCACGAGCACCGCGGGGTGCGGGGTGCGCCGGGTGGCGGCCACGAAGTCATCCGGGTGGAAGCCGGGAGATTCGTGGCTTGGCAGCCAGCCGCCGATGCGGGGCAGGGACATGGAGATGCACCTCGAGGCCGGGCGCCTAACGGAGCGGCCCGCGGCGCGTGTCTCCGCTGCGTCACCGCCGGGTGTAGACCTCGCAAGAATGCGCGGCCGGGAGCCTGCGAGGCGAGGCCGTCCCGAAGCTGGCCTGCTGGCCAGCGTTCAGGACGTGGGCGCCGGGGGCGCCTCTCCGCCCCGCAGCCCGGCCGCTTCGGGGAGAGCGCTGGGGCCAAGCCCGGCCGGCGCCGGGGAGCGCGATTGACCGGCCGATGTCCCGGGGCCACCCCCTAGTCGGGGCGCCCCGCCGCCCCCGGCAGCACCTCGCCGGGCGCGGGTGGCGCCGCCCGCGCCGCCCAGGCGACGAGGGCGTCGAGGTCCAGCCCTCCCGCCGCCGGCCCGAGCCCCGCCCGCGCCGACCGCAGCCGCTCCCCAGCCCGCGCCCACAAACGCAGGGCCGCGGCCGCGTCTCCTTTCGTGTCCACGAGCCGGGCCGCCGCCGCCTGGATGATGCCCTGCACCAGCGGCCGCGCCGGGTGCGGCGGGGGCAGCGCGCGCCAGACCGCCTCCAGCACCTCGTGGCACTCCCAGTCGAAGCCGTGATCGAAGAGGTCCAGCCCGTGGCCCCAGGTGGGCTGCGCGGCCCAGTCCATGCCGTCGCGCAGGGGCGGCCCCGCGTGGCCGTGCCCGCCGGTGCTTTTGTGGGGGTGCGGGCCGCGGCCGGGGACATAGGCCCAGGCGGGCAGCGGATGGGCGACCCGGCGCCCGTGTCGTGCTTGTTCCGGCATGGTCACCTCCTAGCGCGCCCGCCGCCCCGCGCAGCCGGTTAGGCGCGCGGCCCCGCCAGGGAGCACCCCGTGGATCTCGCCGCCGAAACGGCCCGCCGCCGCACCTTCGCCATCATCAGCCACCCGGACGCCGGCAAGACGACGCTCACCGAGAAGCTGCTGCTGTACGCGCGCGCCATCCACCTCGCCGGCTCCGTGCGCGCCCGCCGCGCCACGCGCCACGCGGTGTCCGACTGGATGAAGATCGAGCAGGAGCGCGGCATCTCCATCAGCAGCTCCGTGCTGCAGTTCGGCTACCGCGGCGCCGCCCTCAACCTGCTGGACACACCCGGCCACGCCGACTTCAGCGAGGACACGTACCGCACCCTCGCCGCGGTCGACGCCAGCGTCATGCTCATCGACCACAGCAAGGGCGTCGAGGCGCGCACGCGCAAGCTCTTCGAGGTCTGCCGCATGCGGCAGCTCCCCATCGTCACGTTCATGAACAAGCTGGACCGCGACGGCCTCGATCCCCTCGCCTTGCTGGACGAGATCGCCACCACGCTGCGGCTCAAGGTCTGCCCGCGCAACTGGCCGATCGGCGTCGGCCGTGACTTCCGCGGCCTCATCGACATCGACACCCGCCGCGTCCTGCTGTTCGACGGCGGCAACCACGGCCAGGAGATGGTCGACACCGTCGAGTGCAGCGTGGACGAGGCGCGGGCCCGCCTGGGCGACAGCGTCATCGACGCCGCCCTCGAGCAGCTCGAGCTCGTCGCCGTCGCCGGGGACGCCTGGGACCCGGCCGCCTTCTACGCCGGCGAGCTGTCCCCCGTGTTCTGGGGCTCGGCCATGACCAACTACGGCGTCGAACCTCTGCTCTCCTTCTTGGCCGACCACTCGGCCCCGCCCCGCGCCCGCGAGGGCCGCGACGAGAAGGACACCCCCGTCACCGTCGCGCCCGACGACGCCTTCTCCGCCTTCGTCTTTAAGATCCAGGCCAACATGAACCCGCGCCACCGGGACCGCGTCGCCTTCTTGCGCGTCGTCAGCGGCCACTTCGAGCGCGACATGGAGGCCATCCTCGGCCGCACGGGCAAGCCGCTGCGCCTCGCCAAGCCGCACACCTTCATGGCCCAGGAGCGCAGCATCGTCGAAGAGGCCTTCGCCGGCGACATCATCGGGTTGTACGACCCGGGGAACCTCCGCATCGGCGACACCCTCTCCGCCGGCCGCCTCCTCAAGTTCGACGGCATCCCCCGCTTCGCGCCCGAGTTCTTCATGCGCACCGTGCTGAAGGACCCGCTGCGCCGCAAGTCGCTGGACCAAGGGCTCACCCAGCTCTCCCACGAAGGCGTCATCCAGCTCTTTGTCCGCCCGGAAATCGGCCGTCAAGACCCCTACCTCGGCGCTGTCGGCCAGCTCCAGTTTGAGGTCCTCAAGGAGCGCCTGCTCGTCGAGTACAACGTCCACGCCGTGCTCGAGCCCGTTCCGTTCCGCGTCGCCCGCTGGATCGGCGGCAAGCCCGAGGCCCTCGCCTGGCTCCAGGCCCGCCGCGACTACCTCGTCGTGGAAGACCGCAACGGCAGCCCGGTGTTGCTCGCCGAGGGCCAGTGGCCCCTCAACTACGCGCTCAACCACGCCCCTGGCCTCGAGCTGCACGAGGTCGAGCCCCTCTGATCGCTCGCGTGTGAGGGAGGCCTCACAGCCTGCTTTGGTCAATCGGGCGGCTTGGGGCGGGGCCTGCGCGGCCCCGCAACGCCCCGCGCGGCACGCCGCCGGTGCGTCCCTCGACCCATCGCCGCGCCTTTCCGCGGGCTGGCGCCGCCGCCGTTGGCCGGTCAAGGTTGGCACCAAGAACGCCCGAGGGGTTCCCGAATGATCGCCGCGCTCGCCCTCACGCTCGCCATCGCCCGGGGCGCCGCTCCGCCACCCGCCCCCGCGCCCACCGTGCTCCAGCGGCTCGGCGGCTCCATCCGCAAGGCGGACCCGGCGGCCCTCAACTACCCGTCGGGCCTCGCGCTGGACCCGGCGCGGGACCGCGCCTACGTGATGGACCTCCTGAACAATCAGGTGCAGATCTACACCCTCGCCGGGACGCCCATCGGCCGTTTTCCGTGCCGGCAGGGCCTTGGCCTCGCGGTGGACCCGGCGACGGGCGAGCTGTGGGCGGCGATGTGGAACGCTCACGCCGTCCACAAGTACGGTCCCGACGGCACCCTTCGCCTCACGCTCGGCACCGGCAAGCCATCGGACGCCCCCGGTGCCTTCCGCGGCCCCCATGACGTCGCGGTGGACCCGCGCTCGGGCGAGGTCTACGTCCTCGACACCCACAACGCGCGGGTGCAGGTCTTCTCGCGGGAGGGGGCCTTGATCCGGGCCTTCCCCGGGCCCTTCGTCCAGCCCTTCGGCATCGCGCTGCATCCGGCGGGGGACTTCCTCGTCGTCGCGTCCACGGCAGACCGCGCGGTGGTCAAGATGTCCTTGCAAGGCGAGGTCTTGGCCCACTGGAAGCGCAAGGGCTCCGGCCCCGGCGAGTTCCGTTGGCCGCGCCAGGTCCACGTCGAGCCGGACGGCACCATCCTCGTGGCCGACACCGACAACGAGCGCCTGCAGCGCCTCAGCCCCGACGGCGCCTTCCTCGGCTTCCTCAAGGGCCCCGACGACCGCCGCTCCGGCACCTTCCATCCCCGCGCCGTGGACGCAGACCCGAAGTCCGGCGTGGTCTGGGCCGCCGCCGCCTATTCCAGCCGGGTGGACCGCCTGGACAGCAGCGGGCGCCTGCTCGGCCATGTCGGCCGCCGAGACCGCGGGGGCCCGGCCTTCAACACCGCCCGCGGTGTCGCGGTGGACCCGGACTCCGGCCAGGTCTACGCCGCGGACTGGATGGACCACCGGGTCCGCTCCTTCGCTGCCGACGGGAGCTTCCTCGGCGCCTGGGACCTCTGGATCCCCACCCAGACCGACGCCACCGGCGCGCCCTTGCCGCCCGGCTTCGCCGACGACCCGGTGACGGGCATGTGGGTGTCCAAGGAGGACCAAGGCTTCCCCGCGCCCGTGGTGGCGCGCCCCGGCGGCTACTGCACCGTGCGCGGCTCCATGCACTACCCGGACGACCCGCGCCCCCAAGCAGACCAGGTGCTGCGCTGCTTCGACTCCGCTGGGCGCTTCCTCGAGGCCTGGGAGGTCCCGGGGCTGCCGCCGCAGGTCGGCGTGCAGGGGCTCGCCTGGGATGCGCCGTCCGGGGACTTCTTCGTCGCGGACACCCTCGGGGGCCGGGTGCTCCGCATGGGCGCCGATGGCGCGCTGCGCTGGGCTGCGCCCCTCGACGGCGCGGCCGCCCTCGCGTGGGACGGCGCGACGCTGTATGTCGCACAACCATCGTCGGGCACCATTTTTCGCCTGGACGGCGGCGGCGGGGCCCTCCCAGCGGTGCCCGGCACCTTTCGCTTCGAGGAGTGGACGGGTCTGGCCTGGGACCCACGCGGCGTGCTGTGGGTGCCCGATGACGGCGCGGTGGTCGCCGTTCGGCCGACCGACGGCGCGGTGCGGCACCGGCTCGGCGCCCGCGGGGTGGGCGGCACCCTGAAGTACGGCTTCGTCGGCGGGCTCGCCGTGCGCGGTGAGCGGCTCTACGTGTCCGACGCCGGGGGCCACGAGGTCGAAGTGCTCGCCGTGCCCCTACCCGCCGACCCTTGACACGCCACCACGCACTCCCCAGGTGTAACGCCC
Source organism: Alphaproteobacteria bacterium (assembly GCA_040373935.1). Taxonomy (GTDB): domain Bacteria; phylum Myxococcota_A; class UBA796; order UBA796; family UBA2385; genus JBEIVK01. The sequence goes on along the minus strand of JBEIVK010000106.1, from coordinate 133 downwards.
GCTCACCAGTGGCGGCGGGGCGTGCCCCCGCGCCGCGCAGAGCGCCTCGGCCAGCTCCCAGAGCACGTGGGCCGTCGCGCCGTAGCAGAGCCGCTCCCCGATTGGAAAGACCGGGCTCGGGTGGACCACGCCG
>JBEIVK010000861.1:0-1865 GCA_040373935.1 Alphaproteobacteria bacterium | reverse complement strand
GGGCCCGCGCGGGCCGCCCCCGACCGCCAGGACCGGTGCGTCCACCGTGCTCACGGGCGGGGCGCGAGGACGTGGCGGGACGGGATGGCGGCCACGAAGTCCGCGGTGAAGACCGTGCGGTCATCTACGGTGGCGACCACCCGAACGGGATGCTTGCGGCCGTCGATGGCCGTGCGTTCGGCCGCGCAGCGCACGCGGTCTCCCACGCGGACGGGGGCGACGAAGTTGCACTGGGCCGACACGAGGACGACCAGCGGATGATTGACCGCCAGCATGGCCGCGTGGTCTGCCGCGCCGAAGACGAAGCCCCCGTGCACGAGGCCCTCCGCGTCGGCCGCCATCTCGTCCGTGGTGTCCAGCGCGACGACCGCGGTGCCCTCCCCCAGCGCCACCGGGGTGCCGCAGAGGGCGGGGGAGAGGCGACGGTGGGTCTGGATGTCCATCGGGGCTCCGGGGGGCCGCACCGGCGCCCGCCGCCATCGGCTACCCTGTCTCCATGGACTCTGCCTTCCTCACGCTGCCGGCGGCGGGCGATCCCCACTTCCCCGCCCTCACCCGGAAGCTTCGGCTGCTCGCGCTTCGGCGCCTGCTCCGCGCGACGCCCCGCGCCTGCCCGGCCGCGCCCGCGCGGCTCGCCGAGGCCGCGCGCTCCGCACCGGAGGCCGTGCTCGCGGCGGTGGGGCAGGTGGACACCCTCGCCCCGTTGCTCTGCGCCGAGGGGGGCCTGCCGGCGGGGGCGGGCGCGGCGGACGCGGTGCTGCCGGGCTTGTGGGTGGCCCTCCAGGCGGGCGGCGCGATCGCGGAGCCGTTGCTCTGGGATGGCCCGGTCGCGCGGCTGGTGGATCTCCCGCGGCGGCGCGTGCTTCGCTTTGCGGCTCCTGCCCGGGGGCTGTTCGTCGCGCCCGGGCAAGCGGAGCTTCGGCTCGCGGACGGGAGCATCTGGCCGCTCGACGCGCCCGCCCCGGCAGGGGTGGACGTCGAACATCCTTTTCTTCCGCTGGCAGGCGGGGCCGTGCTCTCCACCTTTGACAGCAACCCCCTCGCGCACATCGAGGCCCACCCAGAAAAAGGGGGGAACGCGGTGGATCTGGGCGGAGAGGCGTTGTCGTCCTGGGGCGACGCGCTGGGGGCCGCGCACGCGCTGGTCTGCGGCGCGTTGCCGGGCTGGGCTTCCGAGTGGCCCTTCGCCTTGCAGCGGGTGGTGCCGGTCGGCGTCCTGCCCGAGGTCCACCTCTCGGCGAGCTACCGTGAGGCCCCCGGGCTCGTCTACCTCACCTTGCACCCCAACCGCGTCACGCTCGCAGAGGCGCTCATCCACGAGACCCAGCACGGCAAGCTGAACACCCTGCTCCACCTCGACGCCGTCTTGCACAACGGCTGGACCGATTGGACCCCTTCCCCGGTCCGCCCCGACTTGCGGCCGCTGATGGGGGTGCTGCTCGCCGTGCATGCTTTTGTGCCCGTCGCCGCGTTTCACGCCGCGCTCGCTGCGGCCGGGCACCCGCTCGCCGATGGCCCGTGGTTCGCGCGCCGCCGCGCCGAGGTGCTCGCCGGCAACGCCCGTGGCCTCGACATCCTCGACGCGCGCGCCGCCCCCACGCCGGCCGGGCGCCGGTTGCTCGATGCGCTTCATGCCGTGCAGGACGCCGCGGTCGCCGGCCTCTCGCCGGGGGACCGCGCCGGCATCGCCGCCGCCGACGCCCTGCCGGGATGAGCGAGCATGCCCGAGCGCCCCGATCTCGCCCACCAACTTCCCCTCCTCGAAGCCGCCTTCACCGGCTGTCGCTTCGCTGGCCTGCGCGTGCTCTTGCCGGCTCCGCGATCGACGGTGCTGCCCGGGCGTGTCCTCACCGCGATCCGCCGCC
>JBEIVK010000092.1:0-10150 GCA_040373935.1 Alphaproteobacteria bacterium | reverse complement strand
GGATCGACGGCGAGGGACCACCCCCCGGCCGCGCCCGGCGCGAGCGACCACAGCGTCCCGTCTTCGCACGCGAGCACGGCCCCCGTCCCATCGGACGCGAGGCCAACCGGCGCCGTGCCCGTGCAGACCGCGAGGCTGGAGCCGGACCAGGACAAGGTGTCCAGCAAGCGCAGCTGCGCGCTGCCCTCTTCGAGGAAGGCCACGGTCCGCTGGTCGGGGAGGAGGATGGGGTCCCGGATCGCGGTGCCCTCGGCGCTCGTCCACGCGAAGCGCAGCGGCGCGGCGACGGCGGAGGCGGGCAACAAGAACGCGAGCATGGCAGCCGCCCCAGCAAGACCCGTGCCTGCACGAACGGCCGCAACACGCGCCCGCGACTGACAGGATGTCACGATTCGCCCCCGCCAAGCCACCGCGCCAGGAGCTGAACCGCCGGCGCGGTGGTGCACGCCCGGAGGTTGTCCGCGGCCGCCCACACCCCGAACCCGAGGCCGTCGCCGTCCACGGCGGCAGGCCCGAGGGCGACCCCGGCGCGGCCGACCAGGCGCCGCACCGACAGCGCGCCCTGGGCTTGCAGGCCGGCATCCGCCCACAACCCGCGCAGCAGCTCCTCGTCGACCGCCTCGTCCACCCGCGCGCGCAGCGAGACCACGACGCCCGCGAACAGCGGCACCCACGCCACTCGGACGGACGGGGAGAGACCAGGCAGCAACGCCGAGATCTCTGCGGCGGCGGCGTCTCCCAGCGGCGCTGTGCCCGGCGCCTCGGGCAACAGGTCGAAGGCCAGCCCTTCGGGGAAGACCCGCCGCGGCGGCTCCGACTGGTTGAACAGCGACACGACCTGCGCCGACAGCTCTTCCGCCGCCGCCCGGCCCCGAAGACCGGCCGACACGAGGGCCGTCGCGTCCACCGACCCGAGGCCGAAGGCGGCCAACGGGCCCAGCACCGCGCCCACCACCGATGCGACCGGCCCCGGGACCCGCAACACCCGCCCGGCCAGCGCGTCCATCGGGCCGAGCACGCCCTCGCCGGCCGGGAGCACCACGGGCACGCCGACGCCCCCGAAGGCGCCGCTCAGGTCCACCCACCGCGCGTGCTCCGGCAACGGGGCGCGCGCCGCGACGGCCGGCGGCAAGCAGACGAAGCCGAAGTCCACGCCGCGCAGGGCGGGATCGTCCGCGGTGGTGGGGAGCGGGCGCACGGCGCGCAAGCGGCCGCCTGCCTCCACCGAGGGGCTGCGGGTGGCGGGGCTGGCAAACAGGCGCCAGTCCGCCACAAAGCCGGCGCGCTCCAATGCGCGGATGAGGTCGGTGCCGACGGCGCCCGTCGCCCCGTAGATGGCGACGGTCACGCCCGGATGGTTCGACATGGACTGCTCCCGCCCGCTGGCCTATCCCGGGCCGCGCGCGCCTGGGTGGATGTCGGGGGGCCGCACGTAGGCGAGGCCCACCGCTTCTGGGGCCTCGCCCGGCCCTTCTGCGCCGAGCCGCGCGACCTCCAGCCCGACCCCGGCGTCCGCCGACGACAGCACGCGCACGCCGGCCGCGTGGAGATCCGCCGCGAACACCGCCGCCCCCTCGCCGACCGCCGTGACCAGACCCGCCACCGGCCGCGCGGCGAGCACCTCGGCCAGCGGCGCGTCGACGGCGGGCCCGAGCGCGCGGGGAGCGCCGCGCTCAACCTCGAACCACCGGGCGTAGACCCGACCCTTTCGCGCGTCCAGCAACGAGAGCACCGGCCCCTCGGCCCGCGCGGCCCGGGCTGCCAGCGCGCAGACCGGGGCGAGGCGGACCCCCCGCGCGAGCGCCACGCCCATCGCGCTCGCGAGCCCGACCCGCAGCCCGACGAAGGCGCCCGGGCCATGGCTCACCGCGACCCGCGTGAGGCCCGGAAGCGCCGAGAGCCAATCCTCCAGAACGGGAAAAAACACCGCGTCGGCGCCCAGAACGACCCGCTGCTCCCAGAGGCGGGACGGAGCGTCCGGCCCCGCCCACCACCCGAGGGAGACCACAGGCCCCGCGGTGTCGATGCCCAGCACGCCCATCAGCGCTCCAGGAATCTCTGGATGTCGAAGACCAGGACGGAGAGCATCACCACCATCATCACCAGCACGCCGATCTGCTGGGCCCGCTCGCGGACCACCGGAGACACCGGGCGCCCCCGGACCATCTCCATCAGGAAGAAGAGCATCTGGCCGCCGTCGAGGACGGGCACGGGCAGGAAGTTCACGATGGCCAGCGACACGGAGATGGCCGCCATCGTCTGCAAGTAGACGTCCCAGCCTTGCTCGGCGGCCTCCGCCCCGACCGTGGCGATGGTCAGCGGGCCGCCGACCCCTTCGCGAATGCTCTTTTCCCCGATCAGCATGCCGCCCAGCGCGTTGAGGATGGCCCGCGCGGCGTTCCAGGTGCCCCGGAACCCGAAGCCAATGGCCTCCACGGGGCTGACGCTCACGCGAACGGACGCGGGCTCCGCGTACCGGCCGAGAGGGCGCACGCCGATGATGGGACGCACCAGAAAAGAGCCGGATGCGTCGGTGTCTTCGACGATCTGCGGGGTGAGCTCCAGCGTCTTGCGCTCCCCGGCACGCAGGATGTCGATGCGAACCGGCCGCACCGTGCGGGCGGCGGCGTCCATCGCGGCGGAGACCCCGGTCGTGAGGTCCGACCAGCGGTGGAGCGGCACGCCGTCCACCGCGAGGAGGTGATCCCCCGTTTGCATGCCCGCGGCCTTCGCCGGGGCCGGGGGCTCGACGGAGGCCGGCCGGCACCCGTCGAGCACGCCGCCGCGGTCTCCCACGGTGTCGGACACCTCACCGACAAAGACAAGCCCGCTGAACACACCCCAATCCGCGGCCGAACGCGGCGCGGGCGCGCCCGCGACCGGGCGCAGCGTGAGGGAGGCCGCGCCATCCGCGCGCGCGACCTCGACCGGGACGGGGCCGCTGGCCACCTCGAGGGCCGCCGCGATGTCCACCCAGTCATCCACCGGCGCCCCGGCGATGGACACGAGACGGTCCCCCGAGCGAAGGCCGGCCTGCCCGGCGGGAGACGCCGGGTCGCTCACGCCGATGATGGCGTCGGGGCGGAGGAGGCGAAGCCCAAGGAGGGCCTCCGTGGGCGCGAGCGGGGCGTCCAGGGCCAGCGTCTGCGCGCCGCGCCGGACGGTGAGCGCCGTCTGCTCGGCCGGCGCAGCCACCGCGCGGTCAAAAGCGACGTCGTGCGGGGTCTCCGTGCCGTTGAGGGAGAGGATGGTGTCCCCCGGGCGCAGGCCCATCTCCGCCGCAGCGGAACCGGGCTCCACCTGGCCAACCTCCATGATGGGCCGCGACAGGCCAATCCAGGCCACAACCGAGAACACGACGACGGGCAGGATGAGGTTGGCGACCGGCCCCGCCATCACGATGAGCAGGCGCTGCCAAACCGGCTTCTGATGGAACATCTCCGACCGCGGGATGGACGCCTCCGCGGCGTCCTCGTCGCCCTCGAGGGCGTAGGAGTCTGCGCCCGCCATGCGGACGTAGCCACCGAAGGGCACCAAGCTCAGCCGGAAGTCGGTGCCGCGCCAGCGCACGCCGAACAAGCGACGGCCGAAGCCCACCGAAAACACGGGAACCGCGACGCCGAACAGGCGCGCAACGGCGAAGTGGCCGAACTCGTGGATGACGATGAGGACGCCCACGAGGAGGAGGGCAGCGCCAAGACCGGTCACGCCGGAGGCCCTCCACGACGCGCCTCGCCCCGGGCCGGCGCAGCGGGCATCCCTGCGACGGCATCCTGACGCACCTTCTCGAACATCAGGACGCCGGCGGTGACGCTGACGTTGAGGCTGTCGAGGCCGCCCTGAAGCGGCACGCTCACGATGGCATCGCAGCGATCACGCAGGGTCGGGCTCAGCCCCTTGTCTTCCCCGCCCAGGACGATCGCGAGCGGGCCCGACATCGCGACCGACCAGCACGGCCCGCCATCCATGTCCGCCCCGACGATGCGCACGCCCGCCCGACGCAGCGTCGCCAAGGCGGACGAGAGCCCCTCTCGGATGACCGCCACCTCTTCGGCCCCGCCCATCGCGACCCGCTGCACGACGGGCGTCAGCCCCTTCCCGCGCCGAACCGGCACAATCACAGCCTGAGCCCCGGCACCGAGCGCGCTGCGCAGGATGGCGCCCAGGTTGTGCTCGTAGTTGACTTCGTCCACCAACAGAAGGAACGGGTCCCGGCCTTCCCGCGCGAGGTCGGCGAGGAGACCCTGGACCGTCGTCTCGGGCAGAGGCTCCGCCAGCGCGATGACCCCGTTGTGGACGCCCGTCTCGCTCTCGCGGTCCAGGCGTTCCCGCGGGACCCGCTGCACGGGCACCCGCCGCTCGGCGGCCAGGGCGAGCAGCGCGTCCAGCTTTTCTCCCGGGCGCGCGCGCTCGTCCAGGCGGATCTCATAGACCCGACGCCGACCGCGCTTCAGGGCTTCCATCACGACATTCCGACCTTCGAGGCGATCGGCGCCAGACTCGGGGCGGGCCATCAGAGGGTCCGCGCCGCGAGCTCAGCCAGCGGGCTGCGCTCCCCCTTGCGGAGGGTGACATGGCCCGCCATCGGGCTGCCCTTGAGGCGCTCGACGACGTAGGTCAGGCCGTTGGAGGTGGCGTCCACGTAGGGGTTGTCGATCTGCATCGGGTCCCCGGTGAGGATGACCTTCGTCCCCTCCCCTGCGCGCGTGATCACGGTCTTCACCTCGTGCGGGGTGAGGTTCTGCGCCTCATCGACGATGAGGTACTGGCCCGGCAGCGAGCGGCCACGGATGTAGGTCAAGGCTTCGATTTCGATGAGGCCGCGGTCGATGAGGTACTGGTAGCCCGCCTCGCCCCGCGCCGGAGCCCGGCCGCGCCCATCGTCCGCCTGCGTGGAGACGAGCAGGTCCAGGTTGTCAAAGATGGGCTTCATCCAAGGGTTGAGCTTCTCCTTGATGTCACCGGGCAGGAAGCCCACATCCCGCCCGAGCGGGAAGATGGGCCGACTGACGACGAGCCGCCGATAGCGTGCGTCCTCCGCCACCAACTTGAGCCCCGCCGCGATCGCGAGCAGCGTCTTGCCGGTGCCGGCCACGCCGTCGAGCGTGACGAGGGAGACGCTGTCGTCGAGCAGCAGATCCAGCGCGAAGGACTGCTCCTTGTTGCGGGCCGTGATGCCCCACGCGGACTCCTTGCCGCGGCCCACCACCCTCAGGCGGTCCCGTTGCGCGTCCCAGCGGGCGAGCGCCGACCGGCCAGAGCCGTCATCGGCGCGCATCACGAAGAACTGGTTCGGGAAGTATCCCTGGGCCCGCCCCTCCTTCTCGGGGAGCGGCAGGCCGCCCTTCTCGTAGAGCTCCGCCACCTGGGCGGCCGGGACTTCGATCTCGGTGACGCCGGTGTACGACTCGTCGAACTGGACGTGCGCGTGCTCGTAGTCGTCCGCCTGCAAGCGCAGGGCGTCGGCCTTCAGGCGCATGTTGGTGTCGCGCGTGATGAAACGGACCCGCCCCTCTCCCAGCTGCCGGTCCAGCCCCAGGACCGTCGTCAGGATGAGGTTGTCGTTGGAGCTGGGCCCGAAGCCGGCGGGCAGCTGAACGGCGGGGTCCGGCAAGTCGACCCGCACGCAGCCGCCGTGCGGGAGCGGAACGCCCTCCGAGAGACGCCCCTGCTGACGCAAGGCGTCCAACCGACGAGACACGAGGCGCGCGTTCCGCCCGGTCTCGTTCAGGTCCTTTTTGAAGCGGTCGATCTCCTCGATCACGGTGATGGGAATCACCAGCGTCGCGCCGGCAAAAACCTCGAGCGCGTTCGGATCGTAGAGAAGGACGTTGGTGTCGAGGACACGGACCTGGTCGGACGGCAGCATGGAGCCTCAGCGAACGTCGAGACGGAAGACACGCCGAACCCCACGGTCCGGCCCCGGCCCCGCGCGCTCCAACTCAGCGGCCGGGGTTGCGTCCAGGCTAACGAGGTTGGCGCCACGGCTGCCGGTGCCCACGCGGACCACGAGGCGCCCCATCGTGTCCGACGAGCTCGCGACGGACTGCAGCAGAACCGTGTTTTCGCCCGGGCGCAGGTGCGGCGCGAGGTCGATCGGGGCGTGCGAGGCCCCGGAGCGAACCCGCGACACCAACTGACCGTTGACGACCACCTCGACGAGGAAGCCTACGCTGCCGACATCCTCCACGAGCAGCCAGTACCGACCGGGCACCACGGCCGCAGGCGGGGCGTCCGCCGCCTCGACCTTGTACTGGGGAGCGTCGATCCAGATGTTGCCGGCGGCGTCCACCCGCACGTCGACCCGCGTGAACGTGAAGTCCCGAAGACCGTCCGCGCGCACCCCGTTGACGTAGACCTCGGGGGCCGCCGCCAGGGCAGCCGCGACGCCGGCCCACAGCACGATCAACGGCCACCATTGAGTCGGCCGAGGAGAACCCGGCTGCACCGGAAGCGCGGCAGCCGCTTGGCCTGCACGGGGAGGGGCGCCTGGGTCTGCGGGTGACGACCGGTGTAGCCGCCGAGCGCCCGAACATGGAACGCGCCGAACCCGCGCAGCTCCACGCGCGCGCCGTCGAGGAGGGCCTCCTGCACCGCGCCGAGCACCTCGTCGACCGCCTGGGCAGCGACCGCCCGACCGACGCCGCGCCGCAAGGCGACCCGCTCCGCAAACTCCACGCGGTTCATCGGCTCAGCCCCCCGCCGGATCCGAGCGCCGCTTTTGGCGTTCCAGACGGCGTTGCGCTGCGGCGGTGAGCGCCCCACGGTCGGCGGCCGCCAGCTCCGCGTCCGCCCCCGCGGCGTCGCCCGCGTCCGGGCCCGTGTCCCGGCGAAGCTCCAGCTCGATGCCCAACGGGCGCACCAGCCGCGCCAAGGTGGGGCGGAGGTCCTCCATCAGGAGGATGGTCGGGCTCGCGACGTAGACCGTGGAGTACGTGCCGAAGAAGACGCCGAGGAGGATGGCGAGGGCGAAGTCCGCGATCACCTCGCCGCCGAGGAACAGGAACGCGGTGATCGACATGATGGTCGTCAGCGCGGTGTTGACCGTCCGCGACAGCGTCTCGTTCACGGACTCGTTGATGAGCACGCCGAGATCCCGGCGCCGGTAGCGCTTCAGGTTTTCACGGATGCGGTCGTAGACGACGATGGTGTCGTTCAGCGAGTACCCGATGATGGTGAGCATCGCGCCGATGATGCTGAGGTTGAACTCCCGCCCCAGAATGATGAAGATGCCCATGACCACAGTGACGTCGTGGAACAGCGCGATGACGGCTCCCGGCGCGAAGCCGATGTCGAACCGCATGGCCACGTAGACCAAGATGAGGCCGAGCGTCACGAAGATCGCGAGCATGCCCTTCTCGCGGAGGTCTCCCCCGACCTTGGGGCCCACGGAGTCCACTTGGTCGATGGTGACCTTCTGGTCCCCGAACGCGCCTCGCACGGCGTCGCCGATGCGGCTCGACAAGCCCGGGAGGACGACGAACGCGGTGTTTTCGTCGGGGGAGGCCTGGACCTTCGCGCCCTCGATGCCCGCCACCGCGGCCTGAATGGTGGACTCGGGGAGGTCCTCGCCGCGGTACCGGACCGTGACCTTGAGGGCGACCTGGGCGTCGAGGCGGCTCTCTTCCAGCCACTCGGGGCCAAAAGAGCGCACCAAGGCGGCGTCGACCTCCTCCTTGACCCCAGCCGTGCCGAAGGACGGGTCCTGAATGCGCACGACGTAGGCGTTCTCGCTCGCCCGGCCGATCTGCTGCACCGCGTCGGCCGCGACGCCGACCGCCTGCAACGCGCGGCGCACCTGATCGATCTCGACCGAGCGGTCGAAGTGCATCCGAACCTCGGTGCCGCCCGTGAAGTCGATGCCCCAGTTGGGGCCCTTCACGAAGAAGAGGAGGATGCTGCCGAGCACCATCAGGCCCGACACGAGCGCGGCGACGCGGCGCTTCCCGACGAAGTCGATCCGTGTACCGGAAGGAATGAACTCCATGGACGGCCTCGACAGATCAGATCGAGAGGCGGGCGTTGGACTTGCGCGCGAGGAAGTCCATGAAGGTCCGCGACACGAAGATGCCCGTGAAAAGGGTAGTAAGAATGCCGATCATCAGCGTCACAGAGAAGCCCTTGATGGGGCCCGTGCCGTAGGTGTACAGCACCACACCGGCGATGAAGGTCGTGATGTTGGCGTCGAGCACGGACCAGAGCGCCTTGTCGAAGCCCGCGTCGACCGACGAACGCGCCGTCTTGCCGAGCTTCCGCTCTTCTCGGATGCGCTCGTAGATGATGATGTTGCAGTCCACCGCCATGCCGACCGTGAGCGCGATGCCGGCGATGCCAGGCAGCGTGAGCGTCGCACCCACCGCAGCGAGCAGCGCGAGCACGAGGAGAACGTTCATCGACAGGGCGAGGACGGCGGCGACGCCCGACAACCGGTACACCGCCACCATGAACACAATCACGATGGCGCCGCCGATGACCGTCGCGAGAAGAGACGACCGGATCGCATCGCCGCCGAGGCTGGCGCCGACCTCCCGGACGTCGCCCACGTTGACGGGGGCGGGCAGCGAGCCGGTGCGAAGCACGAGGGAGAGCGTCGCCGCGTCATCACGGGCGGACTGCATGTCCGAGGTGCCCATCTCGATGCTGGCGCGACCGCCGGCGATGCGCTCCCGAATGACCGGTGCGGAGCGCACTTGGTCGTCCAGCACGATGGCGAAGCGGCGCCCGACGTTTTGCTCGGTGGCGTCGGCGAAGACGCGGGCCCCCCGCGGCTTGAACGACATCGCGACGTTGGGCATGCCCGTGCGGTCGTCGAACGAGACCTGGGCGTCGTTGATGTCGTCGCCCGTGAGGATGACGTTGTCGAGAACGGCGATGTGGCCGCCCGCGAGACGCGCCGGCTTGCCATCCGAGCCGGGCTCGTACTCCCACATCAGCCGAGAGCCGCGCGGCAGAACGCCCTGCGAGACCAGGTGATCGGAGAGCAGGCGGTCGTCGGCGTAGTCGGCGGGCGGCAACGCGGCCTGCGCGGCGTCGATGCCCCGCTGCAGCGCGACCGACTTGGCCATCGTGTCTTCGTCCACCATCATGAAGGCCAGGACCGCGGTGGTGCCGATGGCGTCCACCGCCTGGCGGGTGTTGGCCATGCCCGGCAGCTGGACGCTGATGCGGTTTTCGCCCTTCATCGAGATGGCGGGCTCTTTCACGCCCGTCTCGTCGATGCGGTTGCGGAGGGTCTGCTCGGCCTGGAGCACGGCGGAGCGGGAGATCTCCGCCTGAACCTCGGCGCGCAGCCCCCACGCCTGCCACGTCCGGCCGTCCAGCTCACGGGTGCCGAGCAGGTCGTAGCCAGGCCAAGACCGCTGCATCAAGGCTGAAAGTTTACCGGTGTCCCCCGTGGGGGAGAGGGCGACGAGCAGCGTCGGCTCACCGCGGGCGCGACGAACCTCGTCGACCCCCACGCCGTCGGCGCGGGCGGCCTCCTCCAACGGGCGGACGTCGCGCTGCACGCTCGACAGCACCGCCTCCTCGACGTCGACCTCGAGGGTGAGGTCGATGCCGCCCTGGATGTCGATGCCGAGGTTGATCCGGCTCTCCGGGAGCAGGAAGCCCCAGCCCGCGTCCTCTGTGGGCCCGCCGGCCGCGGCGCCCGCGACCTCGGCGGCGCTGGCGGCGTTCCGCTCCGCCGCGCTGGGCCCGAGGAAAGTGGGCAGCAGCATGTACACGCCCCACAGGAGCGTGGCGATGACGATGACGAAGCGCGTCCACCAGGTGCTGTTCATCGAGAAGTGCCCTCCGCGGGCGCGCCGGCCTTCCGCCGAACAGAGCTGCGCTCAATCGTGATGTTGACGCGCTCGGCGATCTCGATGAGGAGCTCTTGGTCCCGCACCTCGACGATGGTGCCGAGCATGCCCGCGGCGGTGTAGACGCGGTCCCCCTTTTGCAAGGAGGCCAGGAGCTCTTCCTGCTGCTTGCGCTCCTTTTGCTGGGGCCGCCACAGGAGGAAGTAGAAGATGACGAAGATGACGCCCATCATCAGGAAGGGCTGGGCGGCACCGAGGGGGCCCGCGGGCTGCGCCTGGGCCAGAACCGGCCGCAGGGACCCACCGAGAGAAGAAGACAGGTCAGACAGGAACATCGACGGATTCCGGGC
>JBEIVK010000296.1:0-5217 GCA_040373935.1 Alphaproteobacteria bacterium | reverse complement strand
GCCAGCGACCGGAGGCGGCGGCCCGCAGGGCCGGTGCAAGCGGCGGAACGCCCCGCCGCACGGTGCGGCCGGGAGGCCGCGACCCGCCGGAGAGGCGCGGTGCCGGGCGAAGCCCGGCAGGCGCCCAAACGCCAGCGAAGACGGGGGAAATCAGCCCGCGGCGCGGAGGGCGACCCGCCGGCGCGCGACGGCCATGCCGGCGACGATGGCCGCGATGCCGCCCAGGAGCGCCGCCAGGACGCCGGCGCCGACGAGATCGCCGGCATCGCTGAGGGCGGCGGCGCGCGGGGCGTGGAGGCCTGGGACGCCGGGGACGACGTCGACGGTGATGTGCCCGGAGCGACGGGCGTCTTCCCAGGCGCGCTGGGGGACAGCGACCCAGAGGCCCTCCCGGCCAGTGACGTCGGTGGCGCCGACGCGGCGGCCGGCGCCATCGGTGACGCGGTAGCGAAGCTCGTAGAGGGTGCCGGACTTGCGCTGGGTGGAGGTGCGGGTGTCGATGACCTTGGCCTGGGTGGGCTCACCGATGGCCTGGATGAAGGCAAACCGGACGGCCTCGCCGCCCGCCAGCGCACCGACGCCGCAGCCGCCGAAGAGGAGGCAGAGGGCGACGGCGAGGTGCGCGAGGAGGCCGGCGCGAGAGAGAGGCTGGAGAGGCGCGGCGCTCACGAGGCGCCTCCGAGCGTGCGCCCCTTCCAGGTGGCCTGGCCGCGGCTGGTGCGAAGGGCGGACCAGACGAGCAAGGCGGCGAGCAGCACGCTTGCGGGGATGTGGGTGAGGGCCCAGGCGGCGGGCTGCTGGAAGGTGCGGTCCAGGTAGACGCGGAGGCCGTGGACGCCGGCGGTGGCGGCGGCAGCGGCCAGGACCTCGGCCTGCGTGAGCGGGAGCCAGGGCGCGCCGAGGAGGAGCAACGACGGGAGGATGGTCCCCAGCAGCGTGAACCCGACGACGCCCAGCAGCGCCAGCCAGGAGCGCCCAAGGCCCGGGAAGAGGTTTTTCGTCCAGCCCGCCCACAGCGCGGCGAAGGAGTCGTACATGCGGCAGGCGAACAGCCCCTGCATGAAGACCATGTGGTAGCGCAGGCCGGCGCCCACGACGGCGGTGGCCAAGCCAACGTCGTCGAGGACGTTTTGCCGGACGGCGCCGTGCCCGCCGACCTCGCGCCAAGCGTCGGCGCGGAACAGGAGGAACTGGCCGTTGGCGATGGGCGGGCCGCGGCGCTTCGCCGGGTCGTTCGTGCGGGAGAGCGGGTTGCCGCTGATGATCATGCCGGCGATGACCGGCTGCATGAGCTTTTCGCCGGCGCTCTCCATGATGAGCCGACCGAAGCCGGAGAGGAGGGCGAGCCCCTCGCGGCTCGCGTAGCCCAGCGCAGCGCGGGCGGCGCCAGGGGCGACCCGCACGTCGGCGTCGAGAAAAAGCAGCCACTCAGGCGCGAAGCGGCTGGCCAGGGCGGCTTCGGCGGCCCGCTGACACGCCCACGGCTTGCCGTACCACCCGGCGGGCAACGCGGCGCCCCCGCCGGAGAGCACGGTGAGGCGACCGGGGTGGCGCTGGGCGGCGGCGGCGAGGGCCTCGGCCGTGCCGTCGGTGCTGCCGTCGTCGAGGACGAAGCAGTGGAGGGCCGGCCAGTCCATCGCGAGGATGGCGTCGACGCACGGCCCGATGTTGTCTGCCTCGTTGCGGGCCGGGACGATGACCGCGAGGCGCGGCGGGGTGCCGCCCGGGCCGGGCGCGTCGGCCGGGATGCGCCAACGCCCACCGCGGCGCGTGCGCAACGCGACGAGCAGGGCGAGGGACCAGAAGGCGGCGACCCCGCCGAGGTAGCCAAGGAGCGGCGTCATGCGGAGGCCTCGGGCGGCAGGCCAGCGGCGTCGCGGACCCGGGCCCACTCCGCGGCGTCGCGGGCGATGACCGGGTCTTTGACTTGGCCGTCGGGCGCGCCGGCGGCGACGCGCGCGCTGCGGAACCGGGCGAAGGTGCCGCCGGGCAGGACCTCGACGCGGGCCTCCCCGAGGCGGCCGGAGGCGCGTTTGCCGGCGTACTCCGGGTTGAGTGCGGCGAGGGCGGCGTCGAAGCGCGGGGCGAGGCCCGGCGGCGCGGGGCCCTCGACGGCGAGCACGACGGCGGGGACCTCGTCCCAGTGGGTGCGCGCGCAAAACCCGGTGGGCGCGGCGCCCTCGCCGACGGCGGCCGCGAGCGCGGCGCTGACCTGCGCCTCGCTGACCTTCTCGCCGGTGGCGTTGAGCCAGCGGCCCGTCTTGCCGACGAAGCGCACGAGGGGCAGCCGGCCGATGCGGCCCGTCACCTCCAGCGTGTCTTGCAGGTCGTAGCGGAACAGGCCGGCCTCAGTGGTGCAGACGAGGCGCACCTGCTCGCCGGGCTCGAGCTCCCAGGCCCAGCGCGGGGCGCCGTCGTCCCCGATGAACTCGAGCACGTGGCCCTGCAGCCAGAGCGCGCAGCCAGCGTGGCGCCGGCCGACCGGAATGGCGAAGTAGCCTTCGGATGCCGTGACGCCGACCTCGCGCACCGGGATTGGCGCGCCGAGCGCCGCGGGCAGGCGCGCCGCGAAGTACGCGGCCGGCCCGCCCGTCCAGCAGTTGAGCACAGCGAGGCGCCACAGCGCGGCGACGGACCAGTCCTCGGGCGGGGCCTGCGCGCGCAGCAGCGGCTCCCAACGCCGGCGGCCTGACGCGGCGAGCGCGGCGGCCGGCCCCTCGCGGAGGGTGCCGGCGCGCAGGTCTGCCGTGAGCGGGGCCTGCCACTCACGCAGCCGTCGGGCCAGCAGGAGGATGGTGGAGGGGTTGGCGGTGGTGAGCGACCGAAGGCCAGCGCCGAGGGCGAAACGCAGGATGACGTACTGCCGAAGGGCCTCGTCTCCGATGCAGAACACCTCGTAAGGCACCGGATAGCGCGACCGCACCCACCAGGGCTGCGCGAGGTGCATGCGGCCCGTGTTGCTGCCGACCGGGAGCCCGCCGGTGCTCGTGCGGTGCGCCGCGGGCGACACCACGGTGAGCGCCGGCCCCAACGCGACGTCCGGATGCTCCCCCAGCAGCCCGAGCACCCACAAGGCCTGGGCCTCGGCGACACCCGCCGCCCAGGCCCGCGTGACCGGCAGGAGCTTGGGCGCACCGGTGGTGCCGCTCGTCTCCAAAAGCTGCGTGACCGGCGCCGTGGTGAGCACGCCCCGCGCGCCGTCGGCCACGCGGTCCAGATAGGGGCGGAGGCCATCGTGCGTGCGCACGGGCACGGCGGCGCGCAAGTCCTCCAGCGTGCGGGCGCGGGCGAGGCCGTGGGCCCGGCCGAACTCGGTGTCCACCGCGGAAGCACGGATGGCCTGCCAGCGGGCCTCCTGGGCGGCCCGCGGGTCTTCCAGGGTGGCGTCGAAGCGCCGAATGAGTCCCGCCTGCACGCCGCGCAGGAGCTGGTACCGCGGCGGGCCCGCGGCGGGGAAGGGCGACAGCGCCCCGGCGGAGGGGCGGGTCGGGTCGGCCGCGCTCATGGTGCCCGAGTGTAGCGCGCCGGGGCGCACCCTGGCGGCGGGAGGAGGCCCCCTGGCCCATCGTTGACATGGGGACGACGCCCCGATACCCTGCCCGCGCCGCGCGGAACTCCTCCGCGCACCCTCCCGCCGCGCATCCCGCCGACTCCCCCTTCGAGAGACACCCATGAAAACCGGCGATTCCGTCCGGGACGGCCGGGGCCGCACCTTCCAGGTCGGCTCCATGCTCGGGCGCGGCCTGTGGGGCCGCAGCTTCGCCGCCACCGAGGTCGGGAGCGGCGTGTCGGTGGTGCTCAAGGTCGCGCACGGCGCGGACGACTTCCCGGAGCGAGACCCGGCGCTGGCGGCGACTTGCAGCGACATCCTGCTGGAGCAAGGCCGCTTGTTGGAGGCTGGCGGCGTCGCTTGCCTGCCGCCTCTGGAGGGCCGGGCGGTGGCCCCCGACGGGCGCCCCGTGCTGGTGCTGCCGCGCTACCCCGCGACCTTGGAAACCCGGATCGCCGCGGGCTGCGCCTTCGAGGAGCTCGCGACCGTCACGCTCGCCGCGCTGGAGCGCGCGCAGGGGCTCGCGGCGGCGCTCGACTTCCACGGCAACCTGCGGGCGTCGAACCTGCTGGTGGATGAGCGCGGGCAGGTCTTCTTGGCCGACCCGGTGACCCCGCTCGCCCGCCAGGCCTTCCCTGCGCTGCTGCGGGCGACCGCAGGCATCCAGTCCGCGTTCCCGCCAGAGGTGCGAGACGCCGCCGGGAGCGTGCCCTTCGGCCCACAGACGGACACCTACGCGCTCGGCATCCTGCTCTACCGCGGCATCGCCACGGCTCCGGGCGGGGATCGCTTCCCCGACTTGCCCTTGGAAGGCCTGGACCGCGCGCGCCTCGTGGCGCTCAAGGACCGCCTGATCAACCGGCTGAAGAAAGAGCACAGCAACCCGCGGTTCCACACGCGCCTGTCCGACCGCGCCGCCTCCTTGATGAACCGCGCGCTGTCGCGGGAGACGTCCCCCTCGCCGCCCTACCGCTTCCGGCGGCTCGACGAGCTGCACGAGCGTCTCACCGAGCTGGTCGCGCTGGTCCACCCCACGGTGGCGCAAGTGGGCCGCGCGATTCTGGACCGCCGCGGCGCCTCGGACGGCTTCCTCACCGACGAAGACATCGGGTTCTCCTGCACGGTCACGTGCTCCCCGGGGGTCGAGTCGCACGAGGAGGTCGCGTGCGGCATCGCCTTTTTCGACGCGGACACGGGGGACCGCCTGCGCAACGTCCCCTGCGCGTACGCGGTGGACCGTCAGCCGACCGGCCGTTTCCGCTTCGGCTTCACGGTCACCGAGCTTCCCCCCGGCCGCTACCGGGCGCGCGTGGCCTTCACCATCCGCGACTCGGGCGACGAGCCGGTGGTGAGCGAGGTGGAGCTGCGCGTGCGGCCGGCGCCCGGCTACGTGCCGCCGCGGGTCGAGGCCCCCGCGCCCGCGCTGCCGATGGTCACCCGCGAGGAAGACCCGCCGACGCTCCCTTCCGGCCGCCCGGCGACCATCGTCGACGCCACCGCGTCCGACGCCGAGGAAGCGCCGACGCAGGTCGTCGACAGCGCGCCCCGCCCGACGCCCATCGCCCCCGTCGCCCCCCCGGAGCCCGCGCCGCGCCCGCTCCTCCGCACCCCGCCGCCCAAGCCCGCGGCCCCGCCACCGGCGGAGACTGCGCCCTCGCGTCCGCCTC
>JBEIVK010000487.1:0-3575 GCA_040373935.1 Alphaproteobacteria bacterium | reverse complement strand
GTCCGGCCTGGCGCGGTCGCCCCGCCGCAGGTGGCCGCCGCCGGCCCCCCGCTGGCCTGTGCGCCTCACCCCGCCCGGAAAAAGCCCCGCGCCCAGCTCGGCGGCTGCCCCGTGGCCAGGGCGATCTCGTCCAGGCGGATCGCCCAGGTGCGGCGGGCGGCGTTCAGGCGGTCCACGAAGGGGAGGTGGACGTCGAGGCGGTACTGCGTGCGGGCGGTCTCGGCGACGCGGCGGGCGATGAGGGCGGCCTCGCCGGTGCCCAGGACCCGCCGCAGGGTGTCGGCGTGGGGGTGCAGGGCGGCGGCGGGCTCGGCGGCGATGCGCCCGGGCCACTCGCGCAGGGCCTCGACCTGGCGGCCGAGCGCGAGCGCGGTGACGACCGCGGCGCCCTCGGGGAAGTACGCGCGGGCGCGGGGATTGTCGAGGCCCTCGGGCAGGTGGTAGGCCAGGGCCCGGGAGAAGCCGCGGGTCCACTGGTCCAGCCCGTGGTCGGCGTGGGCGACCGCGGCCTCGGCGCGGTGCACCGCGCGGGCGACGTCGCGGGCGGTGAGGCGCTGGAGATCCAGCTCGTCGAGGAAGGCCTGGACCTCGGGCACGAGGGCGGCGGCCTCGGGAACGGCCGCGACGCGGGCCAAGGTCCAGGTGAGCTGGTCGTCCAGGGTGTCAATGCTGACGCGGGCGTCGATCAGGGCAGGCATGGGGGGGCTCCAGCGCGGGGGGGGCGCGGGAGGAGGGTGTCCCGGGGGCGGGGGGACTGTCAAGCGGCGCGGGCCCGGCCGTAAGGGGCGCGTATGTGAGGGCGGCGCGGGGTCTGGCGGCATGGCCGGGCCGTGGCCCGCGGGCCCCGGGCCGATCGCGCGCGGGCGCGCCGGGGCCTGCGGGGCTCCCGAGAGGCGAGCCGAGGTGCTGGGGTCGGCATTCTGGACTCCCGAGAGGCGAGCCGAGGTGCTGGGGTCGGCATTCTGGACTCCCGAGAGGCGACCGGAGGTGCTGGGGTCGGCATTCTGGACTCCCGAGAGGCGACCCGAGGTGCTGGGGTCGGCATTCGGGGCCTCCCGGGGCCGCGCGGGCGGCGGGGGACCGGCTCCGGGCGGGCTCCGGCGGGCGCCGGCGGGCCCGGGAGGGGCGCGCGGCGATGAAGGAGGCCGACGTGGAGCGGGTCATCGAGCGCGCTCGTAGAGCTCCATGACGCTCTCGGTCCCGGGCACGATGTCGCTGTCGATTCGGCTCCAGAACAATCCCGCCTCGCGACAACTCCCTCTCTCCCTGAGTCGCTACCTCCGCGAGCGGACTTCGCTGATGCAGGTGTCCTGCCACTTCTCGCCGGGCCACGTCGACAGGATGCGGATGGCCACGAACCGGGGCCTCTGCTCCTTGTAGGCTCCCGGCGGGCCAGGGATCTCGGCCAGCGGCGGCACCGACCACTTCGGCAGCGGCAGCGGCTGCCACCCGTCCAGATCCGAGAGATCGACCTCGTGGCGGCCGAGCACCGGCATCGACATGTGCATCGTCCCCTGCACCGCCGGCTCGAACCCCTGGCCGATCAGCACCACTTCGACCCGACGGGCGCGGGCGTTCTGCGTGTACCGCTTGGGGCCCTTGGCGTACCCGTTGCGGATCTCGAGATTCCCCGCAGGGAGCTCGAACATCACCACCTCGCCCACGCCTGGGCCGGAGGCTCCTTCGCACCACGCCGTGGCGGGATTGCCGTCGAGAAGGTTGGGAGCGCCGTAGACGCAAGTCCGCGCGTCGGCCATCACCCTCTCGAACTCCTCCTCGTCGCCGACCAGGCCCCGGGCCGATGCGCGGACCAGCGCCGGATCGAGCTGCAGGGAGGCCGGAGCAGCCAGCAGGCCCGATGCAATCGCCATCCGCGACGTCGGCCCGCGCGGCGTGATGGAGCCGACGGTTCCCGCAGCGAGCTGGACCGCAAGTTCCGGCACCGCCCTGCAGGGTTGGCTCTCGTACTCCTGAGCAAGCACTGGATTTGCTATCAGGAACCACCACATGTGCACCTCGGACTGTACTGGCCCAGCGTGAATCGGACTCTCGCTTGGGCGGCGTAGCGAACGCACGGGTGGCTGTCGATGGATGCGGTTGAGGGTGGAGACGCTGGGGCGGCCCCCCGAGCCGCCTGGCGCCACTGTGCGCGGCGCTCACGAGCCGCATCGAGCCTGCGGTCGCGCTCGGCGGTGATGGCCGCATGGCGGCCGGCGAGGCGGTCGGCGGGGGTGACGTCGTCGATCGCGGAGTGGAGCCGCTCGGTGTTGGAGTGGTGGACGAAGGCGGTGACGATGCTCCTGGCCTCGTCTGCCGTGGAGGGGGCCTTGGGGCGGATCGCGTCGCCCTTGATGGTCTTGTGGAACCGCTCGAGCTTGCCGTTGGACTGCGGGTCGTAGGGGGCGGTGCGGACGTGGGTCATGCCGGTGAGGCGGATGTAGGTCTTGAAGTCGGCGGCGATGAACTGGGGGCCGTTGTCGGAGATGATGCGTGGAGAGACGCCGGGGTGCAGCTCACGGGCGCGCTCGATGACCCGCTCCACGTCGGCCTCCTTCATCGCCTCGCGGAGCTCCCAGTGGACGAGGAACCGGCTGAAGCCGTCGAGGATCGAGCACAGGTAGTCGAAGGTCCCGGCGACGTTGACGTAGGAGATGTCGACGTGCCAGTGCTGGTGGGGCTGGAGCGGCTGTTCGAAGCCCGTCCCCTTCTTCGACGGGCGCCCGTTCCAGCGGTCGAGCCGGCCAGCGGCACGCAACACGCGGTGGACTGTCGTCGGGCTGGCGGCCACGACATCCTGGTCGATCATCATGAACGTGAGCCGGCGGTACCCGTCGAGCGGGTGCTTCTCGTGGAAGTCGAGGATCGCCTGCTTCTCGTCCGGGGTGAGCCAATGGTCCCGGGGGATCCGCCCGTTGTGCTCGTTGGCCTTCCCGTATCGCTCCTTCCCGGCGTAGACCTTGCCGCGCTGCAGCTCGAGCCACGAGATGAACCGGGCCGCGGGGATCTCGGTCCTCTCGGACCACTCGGCTGTGAAGTCGATGACGGCGTCGCGCACGTCGGCGGGAACCCAGCCCGAACCATTCAGGGCTACCCAAGTGCTTTGTTAGCTTGACGTGCTCCTCGGTGACCCACGCGATGACGGCGTCCTTCTTGGCGACCTGCTTCTCCAGGGCCTCGACCTTCGCCTCCAGGGCCTTCGACGGGGCGGCGGCCGCGGGCGGCTGCAGCGCGGTGGCTGCATTCTCGAAGAGCTGCTTCTGCCAGTCGTAGAAGAGACTCGGCTGGAGATCGTTCTCCTCGCAGAGCTGGGAGACGGGGACCTTGTCAACGTGGTGGCGCCGGAGGATGGCGGCCTTCTGGTCGGCGGTGAACGATCGGCGAGGCTTGTGGGACACGGACTCTCCTGGAGCCGCTCCTGTGGCGGCGGTGGAGAGCGTCACGCTTCAGCCGGGGCGGTACAACCCGAGGTGCTCGGGTCGGCATTCTGGACTCCCGAGAGGCGAGCCGAGGTGCTGGGGTCGGCATTCTGGACTCCCGAGAGGCGAGCCGAGGTGCTGGGGTCGGCATTCTGGACT
>JBEIVK010000097.1:0-9870 GCA_040373935.1 Alphaproteobacteria bacterium | reverse complement strand
GGCGGACACGGCGAGCGTCACGCCGCGCGCGCGCAGCGGACCGGCCACCAGGGCGGCGACTTCGTGGAGCATCGGCGCCCACTCTACCACCGCGGGGCCGGCGCCCCCCTCCCCTGCCCCGGCCACCGCGCGCAGATGCGCGACGAGGGCGACACAGCGCCGCGCCTCGGCGCTCAGGCTGGAGAGCAGGCCGGCGGCCTCGGGATCCCCGACGCGGCGCTCGAGCACTTGGGCGAGGCCCAGGATGCCGGCCAGCGGGTTGTTCAGCTCGTGGGCCACCCCGGCGCCGAGCTCGCCCACCGCCGCGAGGCGCGCCGCCTCCACCAGCCGCGCTTGGGCCGCGCGCAGCTCGGCCGTGCGCTCCTCCACGGTCGCCTGCAAGCGCGCGTTGAACCCCTCGATGCGCGCAGTGTTCTCGGCGATGAGCACCGCGTCTCGCTCCAGGGACTCGGCCATCGTGTTGAAGACCCGGCCAAGCGCCTCCATCTCGTCGTCCCCGGCGGGAAGCACCCGCCGCCCGCGGTCCCGTGCGGTGAGCGCCACCGCGGCCGCGCGCAGGTCCTCCACCGGACGCACCACCCGGTCGGCCATCAGCACGCCGACGGCCATCGCGAGCGCCGCCGCGATCAGCGCGAGGTACGCCACCTGCGCCCGCAGCCGCAGGACGTCGCCGTCCATCACCGCCGCGGGCTCCGCCAGGACGAGGGACCACGCCGTGCCCGGCACCGGCACCGCCGCGGCCCGCACCGGCCCGCTCGCCGTCTCGTAGCGGATCGCCGCCGCGCCCTCTCGGAACGGCGCGAGGGCCCGCGCGTCGAACCAGGGCCCGCCGCCCAGAAAAACCGCTCCGGCGTCGTCGAGCAGCGCGGCGCTCGCCCCGGCCACCGACAAGCGCGGCAGCAGGGGCGCCAGCGACAGCTCCACCCCCACCACTCCGCCGTCCACCGCCACCGCCACCGGCACCACGCCCACCTCGCTCCCAGCCGCGTAGGGCCGACCCACCCGCACGCCGGGCCCTGGCGCCGCGGGCAGCGCCGCTCGCAGACGCCCCAGCCGCGCCTCATCCACCCGCGGCCGCCCGGCCAGATCCGCGTCGGCGCCGATCTCCTGGCCGGGAACCAACCGCTGGGGCGGCGCGAGATCCGCCCCGTCGGGCCCCAGCAGCACCACGGCCCCGGCGCCCGGCGCCTGCCGGTAGACCAAGCGCAACAGCCCGACCCGCTCCGCGGGCCCCAGCGCGCCCACCGGGAAGGACCGCACCAGCAGGCCCAAGGTCGCCCCCTGCGCCTCCACCCAGGTCCCCACGGAGGCCGCCAGCGCTGCAGCCATCGCCTCTTGCAGCGCCGCCTCGCGCGCCTCCAAGCGCCGGGCCGCCACCTCCGAGAACAACAAGCCGAGCCCGAGGATGGGAAGCCCGGCCGCGACCGCGACGATCATGCCGAGGCGCCGGCGGAGCTTCATCCGTCGGCCGCCGGAAGCTCGAGGTGGACGGTGGTGCCCTGCCCGGGGGCGCTCTCGACGCTCACCCGCCCGCCGAGGCGCTGCACGATCCGCCAGGTGACCGCGAGGCCGAGCCCCGTGCCGTGCCCGGGAGCCTTGGTGGTGAAGAAGGGGTCAAAGACCCGCGGCAGGTCCGCCGCCGCGATGCCGGCGCCGTCGTCCACGATGTCCACGGCCACGAGCCCCCCGTCGAGCGCGCGCGCGGCGATGCCCACCGTCCCGGCGCCGCGCTCCATCACGGCATCCGCGCCGTTCCGCAGCAGGTTGACCAGGATCTGCTGCACCTCCCCGGATCGCCCGCGCACCGCGAGCCCCGGCGGGACCTCCACGACGAAGCGAACCCCCGGCGCGAGCCGCGCGCACAGCCGCACCGACTCCCGCGCGACCGCCTCGACCCCCACCGGCCCGGGCGGATCCGCCTCGGCGCTGCGGGCGTGGCGGGTCAGGCCGTGCACGATGTCCCGGATCGCCCCGCAGAAGCCGACCGCCTCCGCGGCGTGCGCCCGGCACACGGCCGCGTCGTCCTCCAAGGTGATGGCCTCGCAGAGCCCCATCACGCCCATCAGCGGGCTCGAGATCTCGTGGGCCAGCCCCGCCGCGAGGGTGCCGAGCCCCGCCAGCTTCTCGGCTTGCACCAGCTCCGACTGCAGCGCCCGCGCCTCGGCCAACGCGGCCTCCAGCTCCGCGGTGCGCGCGCGGAGGCCATCGACCAGCGCGGCGTTCTCGGCTTGCAACCGGCGCCGCTCCAGCGCTTGTCCCACCTTCCGCCGGACGGCGAAGATGTCGTCGATGGGCTTCACGATGTAGTCGAAGACGCCCAGCTCGACAGCGCGCACGGCCGTCTCCACCGAGGCGTAGCCCGTCATCACCAGCACCTCGGCGCCTTGCTCGCGTGCAATGCGCGCCAGCTCCAGGCCGTTGACGTCGGGGAGGTTCTTGTCGGTGAGGAGGCAGTCGATGCCCCCCGCCTCCAGGCGCGCCCGCGCCGCCTGCCCCGTATCCGCGAAAAGCGACTCCCACGGCGCATCGTGCAGCACGGTGCGCAGGATCTGCAAGATCACCGGCTCGTCATCGACCACCAGGACCCGCTGCATTCCCGCCCCCGCTCGGACGCTATCCCGCCTGCGCGGTCGCCGCGGCGGCGGTTGTGTCCGCGGCCCCGGCGGAGTACGCTGCGCGCAGCCAGGGGAAGTCCATGCGCGCCGCGCTCGTGTTGTCCTTCGCCATCGCCTGCGCCCCCAAGGCCGGCACCACCGCGCCCAACCCTGAAAAGGCCGGCGTCATGGGCGAGCGCCCCACCAGCGACGGCCTCGTCGAGCAAGCCGTCGACATCAACGGCGACGGCAAGCCGGACGTCTTCAACTTCCTCCAGCCCCGCACCGACGGCCCGCGCCTCGTCATCCGCCGCGAGTCGGATCTCAACTGGGACAGCCGCGTCGATGTCCGCACCTGGTTCGACATCCAGGGCCGCATCGAAAAAGAAGAGATGGACGCCGACTTCGACGGCCGCGTCGACTGGGTGGACCACTACCAAGGCGGCAAGCGGGTGCTCTCGGAGGTCGACACCGACTACGACACCTCCTACGACCTCTTCAAAATCTACGAAGGGGGCGTTGTCCGCCGCAAAGAGCGGGACACCAACGGCGATGGCGCCGTGGACATGTGGGAGTACCTGGACGAAAAGGGCGCCGTGGTCCGCATGGGCCGCGACGTCGACGGCGACGGCGTGATGGACGTCCGCGAAGACTGAGCCCCTCCCGCAGCGGGGCGCATCGGGCTCAGGGGACAGGGGAAACCAAGGTTTCCCCCGTAACGCCCCCTTCCTCTGGCGCCGCGGAGTCAGTCCACGGTGAAGCCGACCGTGTCCCAGGCCAGCGCGTCGCCCGGGCGGGTCCAGCGCAGCTCGTAGTCGCCCGGAGGGGCGGAGACGATGCGCAAGGTGGGCCGGCGGCAGGTGTCCGCCTCGGCGCCGGGCGTCCAGGCCTCCTGCGCGTCGATGGCGGTGCCATCCACCGAGAACGACGGCTCAAAATCGGAATCTCCGGGCACCCAGACCCCGTCCAGCCAAACGAGGGCGTCCGCCCCATCCATCGCGTGGGCCAGCGACGCCACGGGCTCCGGGTCGCTGAAGTCGACGTCGGTGCAGCCCGCCACCTCCGACGCGATCTCCAGCGGCACCGGCGCGCACCCTGCCGCCCCCGCGACCACGAGCAGCCCCACCCAGGCCCCGTGCCGTGTCATGTCGCCTCCCCGCCGCCGCGCGGAGGCGCGGCCGGATGGGGCGTATCGCGCCGGGCTTCGGCCGGCGCAGCGTCGAGCAGCGCGCCGAGCGCGGCGTCCTCACCCTGGCGCATCACCAGCAGGCGCCCGCCGTCGCTGACCACCACGAGGCCCTCCACCCCGACGAGCACGACGTCCTGCCCCGGCGCGTACACGAGGTTTCCCTCTGCGCTGGCCGCCCGCACGGAGCCCGCGCGGGCCCGCCCGCCGGCCACCGCCGGCCACCCCTCGCTGGCGCGCGCCCACGTGCCGAGGTCCGACCACCCGCAATCCACGGGCACCACGCGCATCGCTGCGCCGCGCTCCAGCACCGCGCGGTCCAGGCTCAGGGCCGGCAGGCGCGCCCATTGGCCGACAGGATCCTCTGCCAGCGCCGCCCAGTCCACGTCCGGGTACAGCGCTGCCGAGGCCGCGAGCAGCACCGACGGGCGAAACACGAAGATCCCCGCGTTCCCCAGGTGCGCGCCCCCGGAGAACAGCGTGGCCGCGAGGGCGGACGGCGGCTTCTCGACGAAGCCGGCGACGGGCCCGACGCCGTCCCCCCCCGGCCCGCCGAGCGCGCGGTAGCCGTAGCCGGTGTCGGGATGTGTCGGCCGGATGCCGACCAGCACCACGGCATCGGAGCCCTGGGCCTCCGCGACGGCCCGGACCAGCGCCGCCCGAAAGGCGGCCTCGTCGGCCACCGCGTGGTCTGCCGGCAGCACGACGACCGGGCGCTCGGCCTCGCCGCGGGCGGCGGCCGCGGCGGCGACCCACCACACCGGCGGCGCCGTGTTGCGCGGCGCGGGTTCTGCCCAGATGGTGGGATGAAACACCGGATCCACCGCGGCGGCCACGGCCTCCCGCATCGCCGGCCCGGTGAGCAGGACGGTGTTGGACGGGGTGGCGCCCACCCGAGACAGCGTGTCGTGCAGCAGGCTGGGCCCCGCGCCGAGCGGCAGCACCTGTTTGGGCCGCTCGGGCGACGAGAGGGGCCAGAACCGCGCGCCGCGCCCGCCGGCCAGCACGGCGAAGCGGGGCCCCGCATCGCTCACGCGAAAAGCTCCGGCTCCAGGGCCTCCAGCGCGGCGTAGGCCACCACGGAGACCGCATTGGACAGGTTGAGGCTACGGATCTCGCCCGGGATGGGGATGGACCACGCCCCGAAGCGAGAGACCAGCTCGGGCGGCAGCCCGACGGACTCGCGCCCGAAGACGAAGACGTCGCCGCGGGCGTAAGGGATGCGCTTGTAGCTGCGGGTGGCGCGGGCGCTGAACAAGTGCAGCGGCCGGGCCGCGGACTCCGCCCAGCCGAGGAACGCGTCGAGGCTCTCGTGCTCCTGCACGTCCACGTGCTTCCAATAGTCGAGGCCGGCGCGGCGGACCGCCTTCTCGTCGGTGCGGAAGCCGAGCGGATGCACGAGATGAAGCCGCGCCCCCACCCCAAGGCACAGTCTCCCCGCGTTTCCCGCGTTGGGGCCGATCTCGGGATGCACCAGCGCGATGTGGAAGCGCGGCAGGCCCGACACGGCGCTCAGGCCTCGCCAGTCGCCGGCTGCAGCTTGCCGACAATGACCTTCGCCGGCGCGATGAGGCGGCTCCCGATGCGGTAGCCCTCTGCGAAGACCTCCATCACCACTTCGTCCAGCGCTGCGTCGGTGACCGGGACCGAGGTGAGCGCCTCGTGGAGGTTCGGGTCAAACCGAGAGCCTTTGCCGGGAACGGGCTCCAAGCCCAGCTTTTTAAAGCCATCCATGAACTGATGGAAGACCATCTCGACGCCCTTCACCGTGTCGACGAGCGTGGCGCCGCGGCGGGCGGCCTCGACCGAGCGCTTCAGGTTCTGCACGGGCTCGAACAAGTCCTGCACGACCTCGCCGCGGCGAAGCTCTTCGCGGACGGCCATGTTCCGCTCCAGGCGCGCGCGGGTGGCCGAGATTTCGTCTTGCGTCTGCTTGTAGGCGTTGGAGACGGCGCGCAGGCGGCCCTGCAGCTCCTCGAGCTGGGCCTCGAGGTCGGCGATCTGCTGATCCCGCGGATCGGTGGTGAGGATGGCGACCGTCGGCTCTTCGGTGGCGGCCGCGGCGTCAGTGGCCGCGTCATCGGCGGGGGGGACGGTTTCGTCCGTCTGGACCGGTTCGGTGGACATCGTGACCTCTTGGTGGCGCACCGGGTAACCACCACGCCCGTTGAGTCAACCGCTTGACCTGGCTGCATCGGTGCTTAGCCCCGCGCACCCCCGAGGCCGAAGCCGATGTCCCCCCGTCAGTCGCGCTTGCTCACTTGGCTCTCCGCCGCATTGGTGGGGATCGTCTGCGTGCTCGTCTTCACCGAGCCGCCCGCTCCGCCGCCGGCGGATGGCGCGCCGGTCTACGACCGGGTCTTCCCGGACGTGGACGCCGCGGCGGTCCAGACGCTCCGCGTCGACACGGCGGCCGGCGTGGTGCAGGCATCCCGCAAGGACGGCTCCTGGGTGCTCGATGCGCCAGTGTCCGGCCCCGCAGACGCCGCGCGCCTCGACGCGATGGCCGACAGCGTGGTCCGTCTGGAGGGCGGCCGCGCGCTCGAGGGCGACGTCGCCGGCTACGGGCTCAGTCCGGGTCGCCTCATCGAGGCGGTCCTCGCGGACGGGCGCACCCTGCGCGTGCGCATCGGCGAAGACAGCCCGGTCTCGGCCAGCACCTACTTCCAGGACGAAGCGGGCGTCACGCGCGCGAGCCGCCTCCGCTTGTCCGACACCTTCACCCTCCTGCCCGACGACCTGCGGAGCCGGGCCGTCGTCGATCTCGACGCGGGCGCGGTGTCGCGGGTGGAGGTGGCCGGCGCGGCCCG
Source organism: Alphaproteobacteria bacterium (assembly GCA_040373935.1). Lineage (GTDB taxonomy): Bacteria > Myxococcota_A > UBA796 > UBA796 > UBA2385 > JBEIVK01. Next base: position 3,280 of record JBEIVK010000097.1, on the reverse strand, counting down.
CGTGCTGGTGCTCGACAAGGACGCCCGGGGCGGCTGGTGGGTCGAGGAGTCCGCGGCCCCGGGGGTGGACGCGCCGGTGCCGCCGGGCCGCCACCGCGCCGATGCCGATCGCGTGCGCGCGCTGCTCGCCGCGGTGGAGGGCCTGCGCATCGAAGCGTTCCCGAGCGGCCCGGCGGCCATGCCCGGCGGGGGCGTGCAGATCACCCTCCACGGCGCCGGCTCCCCTGCGGTCGTGCAGCTCGCCCAGCGGGACGACGGCGCGTCGATGGTGTTGGGCCCGCTGCTCTCCGCGCCGGCGCCGGCCGTGACGTCCGCCGTGGACGAGGTGCTCGCCGCGCCGGGCACCGCGTGGCGCTCCAACCTCCTGCTTCCCATTCGTCCCCTCACCCTCGACGCCGTGCAGGCCAACTTCGGCGGCCGCACGGTGGACGCCGCCCGCACCGTGGACGGCTGGGGGGCCGCGCAAGCCCTCGTGGACGCCCTCGCCGACGCCCGGGTGGACCGCAGCGTGCCGGCGCCGGCGGTCGCGGGGGATCCCTGGGGCACGGTCACGCTCAAGGCGCCGGATGCGGCGGAGACCCTGCACATCCACCAGGAGGCTGAGGGCGGCCGGGTGGCGGTGGACGCCAGCGGAGGCGCGCCGTTCCTGGTGCCCACGAGCGTCATCGTGGCGCTCGAGGCCTCGATCGCGGCCGCGCCCACGCCGTAGCGCGAGGGCCCGACGCGTCAGTTTGCGGCGCGGGCCCGTGGGTCGGACGCGCGGACGAGGCGCGCCGGGTGCGCGAGCGGCAACCCATGATCGCCGGGCAGCGACAGCAGTACACGCGCCCGGCGGCCGATGACAACCCCCGATGCCGCCGCAAAAGCGAGGAGCAGCGCCGCTGCGCCCCAGGCCACGGGCCCGAGGGCCGGGCTCGCCAGCGCCGCCAGCAAGGCCAGGAGCACGAAGACGGCCCGGCTCACCTCGCGGGCGAGGAGGACGTCGTGGAGGCGGTCCATCGCGGGGCGGAGGTCGTCGTCGTCGGGCGTGGCGGACGCGCGGGCGATGCGCAGGCGCCGCAGGGCCTCGCTGGGCGACCCCTCGGCGAGCGCCGACAAGGCGCGCAAAACGCCCAAAGGCGCGACATCCCCTTGGAGCGCCTGCAGGCGCTCGAGCGGCGCGGCGGCCGCCGCGGCGTGCCCCTGCCGGATGCACGCGAGCGCCAGGTGGTAGTGCAGCAGCGGATCCTGCGGAAAATGGCGCACGCCCACGTGGCCCGCCGTCTCCGCGTCCGCGAAGGCGCCGAGCTGGTCTCCCAAGACCACGGCGCCGACGAGGGCGGCGCGACGCCAGGGGTTTCGCTCCCAGGCGTGGCTGAGCTTCTGATGGGCCTCGAAGCGCCGCCCGGCGCGCAACAGGCGCATCGCGTCGCGGACGAGGTCGTCCTCGACCGGCTCGTCCAGCGCGTCGTCTTCGGGGAGGGGCAGCGGGGCCTCGACCGGGCCCGAGCCCGTGAGGAGCAGGCCGAGGTCGGCCCCGTGATGGAACGCGACCAAGCGCTCCACCGTATCCCCGCCACCGTGAACCTGGAGAACGTGCAGCGACCGGAAGAAGGCATCGCGCGCGGCCGGCGCCTCCGGGCCCTCGGCGTCGAAGCGGTAGACCGACAGCAGCCGCAGGGCCGGAGTGCCGTCCAGCACGAAGACCCGGGCGGGCGCGCCGCCGTCGACGGGCACGAGGCGAAGGCGCTCCAGAGACGATGGGCCGAGCGCGCGGCGCAAGAAGGCCGTGACCTCGCCGGGCAGTCCCTCTCCCTCGCTCTCCGCGAGCGCGGCGGCCCCCGCCCAGCCGTACCGCGTGAAGTAGCTGCGGCGAAGCTGGCTGATGCGCTGCTGGCAGTGCTGCATCTCGGCGGACGCGACGTCGCCGGGGCCGTAGCGGGTCTCGGCGGATGCGATGCGCCGCTGGTAGAGGCGCACCGACTCTTCGAAGGAGTAGCGCCGAACCACGCCGTCCCGGCCGACGATCTCCACCGGGAAGTCGACGGGCTGGCTGTAATCCTTGCGGTTGTACCGCCGGAGCTTTCGGGGGGCGTCGATGGACACGGCCTCCTCACCGTACACCCAGCGCCGGCCATCGGCAAGATCCGCGGGGCCGCCCCTTGCCCGCCGGTCACCCGGGATGAAATAGACCGGCGCCCCGCGCGTAACGCTGTGGCCCGGAGGCCCACCTGTCCCTTCACGTTCTTCCGCACCCCGACGATGAGCGAGACCGCATCGCGGCGGCACGGGCCGGCGATGCGGCGGCCCAGGCTTGGCTGGTCGACACGTACACCCCTGTGGTGTTTCGCTTCGCGTGGCGGCTGATGGGCGACGAGCAGGACGCCCGAGACGCCACCCAAGACACCTTGGTGAAGGTCCTGCGGGCGCTCGACCGCTACGATCCGCGCTGGCGCTTCGTCACCTGGGTCCTCGGAGTGGCGCGAAACACCTGCATCGATGAGTTTCGCCGCCGCAAGCGGTGGGCGGACATCGACTCCGCGCCGGAGCCGGTGTCGCTCGCGCCGGGCCCCGCCGCGCTCGCGCACGAGCGGGCCGAGTCTGCCCGCGTGCGGGCCGCCCTCGCGTCCATCCCGCCGCTCTACCGGGAGGTGCTCGTGCTGTACCACTTCGAGCACCTGAAGTACCAAGAGATCGCCGCGCTGCTGGAGATCCCCATCGGCACCGTCATGAACCGCATCTTCCGCGCGCGGGCCCGGATGCGCGCGGCCTGGGAGGCGATGGACGGCGGCGAAACCACCCTTCTCGACGGCGCGGCGGACGGCCCGTGACCCCCGCCTTCACCCACCCGGACGATGCGTCTCTGCAGTCTTTCTTGTCCGGCGACCTGGACGATCCGGCGGCGGTCGACCTCGCGTTGCACCTCGACGACTGTCCGCGCTGCGCCGCCCGGGCGGCCTCCGTCGATCCCCTCTCCTCCGCCTTCGCAGCGTCCACCCCGCCGCCGCCGCCGGGCCTCGCCGCCGCCACGCTGGCCGCGGCCCGCGCGCCCGCTCGCCCCGGCCCCGAATTGGGCATTGGTCTCACGCTGCTGTGCCTCGCGGCCGGTCTCCTGCTGCTCGCGGGTCCGCCGCCCGCGCGTCCCGCGTGGGGGGGTATGCCGGTCGCCGGCCTCGTGTCGGCTCCGCTCGCCCTCGGCGCCGTGGCAGGGCTGTTCTCTGGGCTCGCCGGCGCGCTTTTCGTGCTGCGCCGGCCCGCCGCGCGCGTGTGGTGATGGGCGCCGCGCCGTGGGTGCTCGCGG
>JBEIVK010000748.1:0-2284 GCA_040373935.1 Alphaproteobacteria bacterium | reverse complement strand
TGTGGCTGTAGCTGAGGAACGCCGCCGTCAGGGAGGCCTCCAGCGCCGCGTCCTCCTGGCGCAGGCGGTTCATCGACCGGGCCTGATCGGACAGGTCCAGACCTTGCCCGGCCTGTGCGTGCATCGCGCGCTCAAGCGTGTCGGCGGAGCCGATCGGCTGCTTCGCGCGAGAAATCCGCTCGGCGTTGTCGGCCGACATCCCGCGGGATGGGTGGCGGACTCCGGCCCCGGGGGGCCCTTGGATGGGGGTGCGCTCCAGGGTGTCGGCTGACCGGTGGGTCTTCATCTGCGCCCTCAACGCGGCGATTATAGCGAAACATCGGGCGCCCGCCACGGGGCCACCGCGAAAGGGACCGGAGCCGGCGGCCCGCAGGGCCGGTGCGGCTGCGCCGCACGGAGCGGCCCCGCCGCGACCCGGCGGAAGGGCCCGGTGCCCGCCGGAGGCGGGCATTCGCCCCGGATCGCCCGGACCCGCGTTAGGCGGGCGCATGGGCGGCTGTGGGGCATCGGCGCGGGCGGGCATCGGCGCGGCGGCCGTCGTGGGTGCATTGTCGGCGGTGCTGGCCGGTTGTCGGGTGGAGTGGGGGCCGCCGGGCGGTGCGGCGCCCGCCGAGAGCGCCGCGGGGCCGGTGGAGCTGTGGGTGTACACCTCGGTGTACCCGGAGGTCCTGAAGACGCTGGAGGCGCCGCTCGCGGCGGCGGTGCCGCAGGCCAAGGTGTCTTGGTTCCAGGCTGGCTCTGAAAAGGTGGCGGCGCGCTTCGAGGCAGAGCTGGCGGGGGGCGGCAGCCCGGCGTGCGTGCTGCTGACCTCAGACCCGGCGTGGCTGGAGGACTTGTCGGCCCGCGGCGCGCTGCGGCCCTACGTGAGCCCGGGCGCGCTGGGCGTGGACCGCCGCTGGCTGCGGCCGACCTGGGCGGCGGTGCGGGTGTCGGTGATGGTGCTGGGCGGGCCGCCGGGTGGGCCGGCGTCGTGGGAGGACCTGCGGGATCCGCGCTTCCGCGGCACGTTCTCCAGCGGCGATCCGCTGGCGAGCGGCACGGCCTTCACGACGGTCGCGGCCTGGGAGCGCGCCTTTGGGCCGGGCTTCCTGCCCGCGGTGGCCGCGAACGGCTGGATGGCGGCGGGGGGCAACAGCGCGGTGCTGGCGCGCATGGAGTCGGGCGAGCGGCCGCATGGGGTGGTGCTGCTGGAGAACCTCCTCGCCAAGGGGCTGCCGTTCACGGTGCCGGCCGAGGGCGCCGTTGCGGTGCCGGGGCCGGCGGCCATCGCGGCGGGATGCCCGCAGCCGGCGGCGGCGCAGGCGGTCGTGGATTGGCTGTTCACGCCGGAGGCCCAGGCGCTGTTCGTGGCGGGGCAGATGCACAGTCCGCTGTCGGGGGTTGCGCCGCCGCCCGGGGCGCCGCCGCTCGGCGCGCTGCCCCTGCTGCCCGAGCCGGAGGGCTTCTGGGCCGGGCTCGCGGCCGAGGGGCCGGCGCTCAAGGAGCGCGTGCGTCGGCTGCGGGATGCGGGGCCGTGAGGCTTCTCTTCTGGTCTGTGGCCGTCGCGCTGGCGCTGTTTGGCGGCTGGCCGCTGCTGCGGCTGCTGCCCGAGGCCGGGGACTGGGCGGCGGCGCTGGGCGAGGGCGCCGCGCTGGTCAACAGCCTCGCGCTGGCCGGCGGCGCGCTGGGCCTCGCGGTGCCGGTGGGCACGGCGCTGGGCTTCGCCCTCGCGCGCGCCCCGGCGGCGGCGCCCCTCGTGCTGCTGCCCTACGTCACGCCGCCCTACGTCAGCACCATCGCGTGGGTCACCCTCGCCAACCCGACGAACGGCTGGCTTCGCGCCCTCTTTCCGGTGGACGTCTACACCCGCGCCGGCATGGCGTGGGTCCTCGGGTTGCACCTCGCGCCGGTGGTCGCCTTGGCGGTGCGAGATGCCCTGCGCCAGCAGGATCCCGCGCTGGTCGAGGCGGCGCGGCTCGCGGGGGCCGGGCGGGCGCGGGCCTGGGCCGCCGTCACCCTGCCGCTGCTGCGTCCGAGCCTGCTCGCGGCGGGGGGCGTGGTCTTTGCCGCTTCACTGGCCAGCTACGGCGTGCCGGCCATGCTCGGCGCGCCGGCCGCGGTGCCGGTGCCGACGCTGACGACCCGGGTGGTCGAGGCGCTCGACACCGGCTTTCACCGCGGCTTGCCCCTCGCGACCACCCTCGCGCTCGGGCTCATGGCCCTCGGCGTCGGCGCCCCCCTGCTGCTGCGCGCGCGGGCCGGCGGGCTGCGCACGGCGGGGGCGCGGGCGGTGCGGCCGGCGGCG
>JBEIVK010000759.1:0-2236 GCA_040373935.1 Alphaproteobacteria bacterium | reverse complement strand
GGGCGGCACCGGCGGTTCGGACACGGGCGGCACCGGCGGTTCGGACACGGGCGCCACCGGCGGCACCACGGGCGGTGGCAGCGGCGGCGACACGGGCGCGGCCGACCCGGACTCGGACGGCGACGGCTTCCCCGACAGCGCAGAGGCCACCGCCGGGACAGACCCCGCGGACCGCTACTCCCGCCCCTACGCGGGCGGCTACACCCTCGCGACCTGCGCGCCGCGCCCCACCGCAACCGGGCCCCGCGGCACCACCGGCAGCAGCGGCGGCGGCACCCGCGCGCTCTACCAAGCGGGCGACATCGTCTCGGATCTCGCCCTGGTGGACCAATACGGCGACACCGTAGACCTCGCCTCCTTCTGCGATCACGACATCCTCATCATCCTCGCCGCCGCCTGGTGCGGCGCCTGCCGCGCCGAGGCCGCCGGCTTGGAGGCGCTCCAGGCCACCTGGGGTGCCAGCGGCGTGCAGGTCGTCGTCCTCCTCGTCGAGAACACCGCGCGCACCACCCCCAGCGCCGCCGACGCCGCCACGTGGGCCACCACCTACGGCTTGCGCAGCGTGCCGGTCCTCGCCGTCCGGTCCCGCGCCGACTGGACCGCCTTCGAGCGCGACATGGCGTTTCCCAGCGCGATTCACCTCACGCCCGGCCTCCGCGTCGACAGCGTAGACCAGGGCGCGGACGACCCGGCCGCTTGGTAGGGGCCCTCCCGGGCGCGCCGGCGGCCACCCGAGCGGTTACGCGCCTCCCATGCCCATCCTCAACGCCCCGCTGCCCGACGGCCCGCTCGCCCTGCTCGGCGACATCCACGGCGAGATCGACGCCCTCGACACCCTCCTCGCCCGCATCGACGCCCTCCCCGGCCCCCGGCGCGCCCTCGTCTTCGTGGGCGACCTCGTGGATCGCGGCCCCGACAGCGTCGCCGTCGTCCAACGCGTGCGCGCGCTCGTCGACGCCGGCCGCGCCTTCGCCATCGCCGGCAACCACGAGCTCAACATCCTCCTGGGCGACGAAAAAGACGGCAACGGCTGGTTTTTCGGCCACAACGAGGACGTGCACATCGCCTCCCTCGGCGGGCGCGTCCCCTACCACAGCCGGCTCGCCACCCCCGCCGAGCGCACCGACATTCGCGCCTTCCTGGCCACACTTCCCCTCGTCCTCACCCGCGCAGACCTTCGGGTCGTCCACGCCGCCTGGGATGCCAGCGCCGCCGCCCGCCTCCCCGTCGCGGGCGATCTCGTGGACGTGTTCCACCACTTCGAGCGCCCCCTCCTGTCCAGCGTCGCCCGCCTCCGCGCCGAGGCCGACGCCGAGCGGCGGCCATGGGCCGACCTCCGCGACGCCAACATCGTCCCGCCGCCTCACCTGCCCGCTGTCCAGGCCTTCTCCCTCGTCGAGCAAAATCAAAATCCCGTCAAGGTCCTCACCAGCGGCCTGGAGAATCCGGTCGACCTCCCCTTCTTCACGGGCGGCAAGTGGCGCTACGTCGAGCGCGCGCGGTGGTGGGAGGCGGCCCCGCCCGATCGGCCCACCGTCGTCGGCCATTACTGGCGCCGTCGCGTCCCGGGCGCCGCCCACGGCGACAAGCCCGATCCGTGGGACACCGTCGCGCCCTTCGCCTGGGCCAACGGTGTCTTTTGCGTCGACTACGCCGTTGGGCGCCGCTACGTCCACCGCCACCAGCTCGCCGCGGCCCTCCCGGGCACCCCCGCGCGCGCGCCCGGCGCCCTCGCCGCCCTCCTCTGGCCGGAGGCCACCCTCCTCTTTGACGACGGCGACGGCCAACCCATCCCCACCGGCCACGCTCCCCCTCGGTAGCGGGCTTCATTCGGGGCACCTGGGGCGCCTGCCGGGCGGGCTCGCCCGCCCGGCACCCCGCCCCTCCCGGCTCGCGGCAAGGCCGCTCGGTGGCGCCGCGGTGCGGCGCCACCGCCGCTGCGCGGCGCCGTCCGGTCCGGGTGGCGCGTCTGCCGGAGGGGGAAGGCGCGAGCGCGGGGAGCGGCCGGCGGCGGCGGTTTTGGCGCGACGGTCGAGCTGGCGGAGTGACCGAGTCTGCGGGCAAACCCCTGTCCGCGGCTGCGCTTGGCGGTGTCGGAGTGACGCCGGAGCGCATCGGGTTCGGCGCCGCAGACGACGCCGGCCGAGCCCGCGAGCGGGTCCCGGTGCAGGCGCGGTCGCCGGCGACTGCGACGGACAAGGCGGCGAACGCGACCGACACGGTGACGGCGGCGAAG
>JBEIVK010000462.1:0-3755 GCA_040373935.1 Alphaproteobacteria bacterium | reverse complement strand
GCCCCGCCGCGACCCGGCGCAAGGGCCCGGTGCCGGCCCGGCGGGCCGGCAGCCGCCCCGACTCAGGCGACGCCAGTGGCGGACTGCCCCTGAACGACCGGGGTGAAGCTGGGCTTCCCGAAGAAGTAGCCCTGGAGGAGGTGCGCGCCGCACGAGCGGAGGGCCTCGGCCTCGGTGGCGGTCTCGACGCCCTCGGCGACGAGGCGGGCCTCGGTGGCCTCGGCGAAGCGGCAGAGGAGGTCCACGAGGCGGCGCTTCCGCGGGTCGGTGTCCACGCCGCGGACGATGGACATGTCCACCTTGATGTAGGAGGGCTGCAGCTCGGCGAGCACGGAGAGGCTGCTGTAGCCGGCGCCGAGGTCGTCCACGGCGATGGAGAAGCCCATGCGCGTGGCCTCCTCGACCGCGCGCTCCCAGTGGTCGATGCCCTGGAGGCGGCTGCGCTCGGTGATTTCGAGCACGACGCGGTTGGCCCAGGGGGCGAGGGGGCGGAGGCGCTCGACCATGCCGTCCGGATCTGCCAGCTCGTCGGGGTGGAGGTTCATGAAGAGGCGCACGCCGTCGGGCAGGCGGAGGAACCAGTCGCGCACGCGGCTGGACACGACGCGCGCGACCTCGGGGAGCATGCCGTGGCGCTCGGCGGCGTTGAGCACGGGCAGCGGCCCGTTGAGGACCGGGTGCGTGCTGCGCAGCAGGCACTCGAAGGCGTGGGTGTCGCCGCTGGGGGCGTCCACGATGGGCTGGAGGGCGACGCGGATGTAGTCGCCGGAGAGGCACTCGACGAGCTGCTCTCGCTCTTCGGCGGCGGAGGCCTCTTCTTGGACCTTCAGGACGTCTTGCATCACGCGGCGGGTGTGCAGCATCTCGTCGACGGCGGAGACGAGGGCGGACGTCTCAAAGGGCTTTTCGAGGACGCGCGTGACCTCGCCGCGGTTGACCGCGCCGAGCACCATCGGGAGGTCCAGTTGGCCGGTGATGAGCATGCGGAGGCAAGCGGGCTGCACCTCGCGGAGCTTCTGGAGGACCTCGATGCCGTCCATCTGCGGGAGCTGGTAGTCGACGAGGGCGATGTCGAAGCTGCGGTCCTGGAGGAGCCGGAGGGCCTGCGCGCCGTGCGAGGCCTCGACCACTTCGTGGCCTTGGCGGCGCAGGATGCGCTGGATGCAGCGGCGGACCAGAGCGTCGTCGTCCACTGCGAGGATGCGGGCCATGGGAAACCTCCGGGGTGGGGCGCCGTCGGGGTGCCCGCTCCCCCCCTTTCGGCAGGGAGGCCCCCGGGCTTGAGGCCCCCCGCGCCCGGATCTGTGCACGGGGCGTCTCGATTTGTCGTCCGCCGCTGGACCGCGGGCGATCCCCGTGCGACGATCCGCCCCCCGGCGCGGCTGTCGGGGGCGCGGGAGGCGGTGATGCGGGTCCTGGTGGCGGACAAGCTGGCGAAGGGCGTGACGGAGCGCCTCGAATCCCTGGGCTGCGCGGTGACGGTGGACGCCGCCCTGCAAGATGACGCGCTGGCCGCGGCTCTCGCGGAGGTCCAGCCCGAAGTGCTCGTCGTGCGCAGCACCAAGGTCAGCGCGGCCCACCTCGGCGCGTCGGCCAGCCTCGCGCTCGTCATCCGCGCCGGCGCGGGCACCAACACGATCGCCGTGGACGCCGCCTCGGCCCGCGGGGTGTACGTCGCCAACTGCCCCGGCAAGAACGCCGTCGCCGTGGCCGAGCTCACCATCGGTCACCTCGTCAACCTGGACCGCCGCATCGCGGACCAGGTGGCCGCCTTGCGGGCGGGCCGCTGGGACAAGAAGGAGTTCGGCAAGGCCCGCGGCCTGCACGGGCGCACCCTCGCCGTGCTCGGCGTCGGGGAGATCGGCGCGCAGGTCATCGCCCGGGCGCAGGCGATGGGCATGCAGGTGCGGGCCTGGTCCCGGTCGCTCACCGACGCGCAGGCGGCCGCGCTGGGCGTCACCCGCTGCGCGACCCCCCTCGACGCCTGCCGGGGCGCCGACGCGCTGACGGTCCACCTCGCCTTCACCCCGGAGACGGACCGCCTCGTCGGCCGCAGCCTGCTGGAGGCGCTGCGCCCCGGGGCCTACGTCGTCAACACCTCTCGCGGCGAGGTGATGGATCAGGACGCCCTCACCGAGGCCATCCGCACGCGCGGCCTGCGCGCCGGGCTCGACGTCTTCGCGGTGGAGCCGCAGGCCGCCGCCGCCCCCTTCGACGACGCCATCGGCCAAAACCCGGGCGTCTACGGCACGCACCACATCGGCGCCTCCACCGACCAAGCAGAAGAGGCCGTGGGCGACGAGGTCGTCCGCATCGTGGGCTCCTTCTTGCGCAAGGGCGAGGTCCCCAACTGCGTCAACCTCGCCACCGCCAGCGCGGCCACCCATGTCCTCGTCGTGCGCCACGCCGATGTCGTGGGCGTGCTGGCCGGCGTGCTCGGCGTGCTGCGCGAGGAGGGCGTCAACGTGCAGGGCATGGAGAACATCATCTTCTCCGGCGCCCGCGCGGCCTGCGCCCGCATCGAGGTGAGCCGCGCCCCCTCCGGCCCGGTGCTGGACCGCCTGCGCGCCACCGAGCACATCTTCGCCGTCTCTCTCGTCCCCCTGGAGGCTTGAATGGCCCGCGCCCACAACTTCAACGCCGGCCCCGGCGCCCTCCCCGACTCCGTGCTCGTCGAGCTGCAGGCGGCCGTGCTCGAGTTCGGCAAGACCCGCGCCGGCATCATGGAGATCAGCCACCGCAGCAAGGCCTTCGAGGCCGTGCTGGAGAGCGCCCAGGCGCGCTTGCGCCGCCTGCTGGGCGTGCCGGAGGGCTGGGCCATCCTCTTCCAGCAGGGCGGGGCCAGCCTCCAGTTCCACGTCCTGAGCCTCAACCTCGCGCTGCCCGGCGAGGCCCCCGCCTTCGTCGACACCGGCACCTGGTCCACCAAGGCCTACGAAGAGGCCCAGCGCCTCTGCCAGCCCCGCAAGGCGTGGTCCGGCAAGGGCAACGCCTACACCTTCATCCCCTCCGACGCCGAGCTGGACGCGTCCGCCGTCGCCGCGGCGCCGTGGGTCCACTACACCACCAACAACACCATCCGCGGCACCCAGTTCCACCGCGTCCCGGCGCTCGGCAAGCCCCTGCTCGCCGACATGTCGAGCGACATCTGCTCCCGCCCCGTCGATGTCGGCGCCCACGAGGCCATCTACGCCGGCGCCCAGAAAAACCTCGGCCCCTCCGGCGTCACCGTCGTCCTCCTCTCGCCGTGGGCGCTCGCCCGCCAGGCCGAGGTCAAGGCCGCGCGCGGCGGGCTCCCGCCCATGCTCGACTACGCCGTCCAGGTCGAAAACAACTCCCTGTACAACACCCCCAGCACCTTCGGCATCTTCGCGCTCGAGCGCGTGCTCGCGTGGGTCGAGGCCGGCGGCGGGCTCGGGCCCATGGCCGAAAAGAACACCCGCAAGGCGGATCTCCTCTACTCCGAGCTGGATCGCAGCCCCTTCTGGCGCTGCCCCGTCCGCCCCGACTCCCGCTCCCAAATGAACGTGGTCTGGCGCCTCCCCACCGAAGACCTCGAAGAGCGCTTCCTCAAGGAGGCCGACGCCGCCGGCTTCCTCGGCCTCAAGGGCCACCGCAGCGTCGGCGGCTGCCGCGCCAGCCTCTACAACGCCGTCGAGCCCGCCTCCGTCGAGGCGCTGGTCGCCTTCATGCGTGACTTCGAGGCCAAGAACGGCTGACGCGGGGCGCCCCGCCGGCCGTCCCGGCCGGCGGCG
>JBEIVK010000895.1:0-1777 GCA_040373935.1 Alphaproteobacteria bacterium | reverse complement strand
GCAGCGCCGCGATGACGGGCTTGCGGAACACCCCGGCGGCGAGGGCCCAGCGGTCCCCCGCCGCGCGCACGAGCCCGCGCGCCGCGAGCGCCGGCAGCAGGGACTCGGCGGGGGCCGGGAGCACCGCGTCGAGCACGGCGGCGGGCAGGGGCTCGTCGGAGAGCGCGAGGGCCCCGACCAGCTCGCGCTCGTCGGGGTCCAAGGTGGCGATCCAGTCATCGGCCACGGTGCGGAGGTGCGGCTCGGTGGGCAGGCGCAGGGCCTGGGCGTCGACGTAGCGCTCCAGCAGCGCCAGCAGGAGGGCGGGGCTGCCGCCGCTGGCCCGGTGCAGGCGCTCGGCCTGCGCCGCCGGATCGGCCGTGAGGGGGGCGGCCGCGACGAGGGTGCGCCGCACGTCGGCCATGCCCAGCGGCTCGAGCAGTAGGCTCACCGTCTCCACGGGCGCGGCCGCCTGCGCTGCCTTGCGCGCGATGAGCACCCGACCGCCGCCGACCGCGAGGAAGGTGGTGTCTGCCGCGTCGTCTCCCCAGGACACCTGCACCGGCAGGCCCCGGCGCCGCGCCCCTTGCTCGACGAGGTGGGCGAGCCAGGCCCGCCCGCTGCCGCGCGGCCCGAGCACCTGCACCCGCAAGGGCCGCCCGGTCGCCGCGCGGTCCAGCGCGGCGATCGCGCTGTCCACGACCAGCTGCCGGCCGGCCACCGACACGGCCTCGACATGCCCGCTGGCCAGCGCGCGGGCGGCGTCCCCGGCGCTGGCGAAGCGGCTCGCCGGGTCTTCGTGCAGGAGGCGCTGGAGCGTGGCCTCGAGGTCTGCGGGGATGTCCGGGTCGTGCAGGCCCGGCAGCACGGGGGCGGTGTCCGGGCGGCGGTCCAGCCCCTCGAAGGGCCGCCGCAGGGTGAGCAGGAAGCTGAGCGTGGCGCCGAGGGAGAAGAGGTCTGCCCGCAAGTCCACGGGATCCCCGCGGAGCTGCTCGGGGGCGCACCACGCGGGCGTGCCGACGAGCAGGCCGCTGGCCGTCTCTTCGGCGGCGGCGGCCGGCATCTTGACCACGCCCAGATCCGACAGCTTCACCGCGCCGTCGTGCGCGACCAGCACGTTGGCGGGCTTGATGTCGCGGTGAACGAGGCCGGCGGCGTGCAGGTGCTCGAGGGCCTCGCACAGCGCCACGCCGACCGTGCGGCAGCGCGCGTAGCGCTCGTGCGGCGGGCGCTTGTGGAGCTTCTCGGCGTAGACCCGCAGATCCACGCCGTCGACGAACTCCAGCGCCACCCAGGGCCGCCCGTCCGCCTCCCCGGCGCCCCGAAAACCCACGATGCCCGGGTGCGAGAGCCGCGCGAGGGCCGCGCCCTCTTGCAAGAAGCGCCGCACGACGGGCGGGTGGAGGTTGTCCAGCCACTTGAGCGCGACGGGCTCGCCCGCGGCGTCCCGGGCCAGGTAGACGGTGGCCATCGCCCCACGGCCGAGCAGGCGCTCGGGCAGGTACGGGCCGATGCGGGCGGGGAAGGGGAGGCTCACCCGCGGAGCCTACAACGCGGCGCGCTCACCCGCCCACCGTGGCCCCGGCGAAGCGGGCGCCGGGGGCGTCGAAGCCGGGGGGCGGCGCCAGCGTTTGCAGCACCGTGAAGCCCGCGGGCCCCAGGCCGAAGCGCAGCACGCGGGGGCCGTCGCGGTCCACCGCGAGCAGCTCGGCTTTGCCGTCCCCGTCGGTGTCACCGATGACGCGCACCGCGGGCAGGGCCGCGCGGATGGCCGCCGGCACGTCCGGCCAGTCGGGCG
>JBEIVK010000708.1:0-2462 GCA_040373935.1 Alphaproteobacteria bacterium | reverse complement strand
GACGTCCGGACGTCCGAGCCGTCGTGCGTCGTGTCGAACAGAAGCTCCATGCCCACCTGGGCGGGAGGGATCTTCTGGAACTCCAGCGGAGACTTCTTCCCGGCCTCTTCCTGCTCGTTCCAGGTGGCAGCCTGGTCGAACTGGAAGCTGGTCGGGTTGTACTGGACCTCGAAGTACTCACCGCCGTCGATGTTGAAGAACCACGCCTTGCTGACGTTAGAACCAACCACTGCGCTCATCGGGGTCCTCCTGGCGCCGCTCACGGCGCAATTCGAGCTCCCGCGTCACCACGTCGAAGACCTCGCGGGCGAGGGCGTCCACGTCGACCTGCGGGTCACGGCCGGCGGACGCTCCGGCGCTGAGACCCTGCCCTTCCGCGCGGGCGGCGGAGCTGTCTTCTGCCATGCGGACCTGCTTGCGCGCGGCATCGCGATCCCCCCGGCCCTCGGCCAGGTGGATGAGGTCCTGCAGGCGGCGGGCGAGGCGCATCACGCCATCGGCGCCGACGCCGTCGTTGCGGCGGGCCGAAGGGGCACTCCGCAAGCTGGTGAAACCACGGACCACCCGCGCGGTGCTGCGCGGGGTCGGAGACTGGGCGGCGGCGGCCCGGGCCGCGGCAGCGGCATCGGACACGGCCGACTTCTGGGCGTCGCCCAGCTCGGAGCGGGCCTCGGAACGAATGGCCTCGATGACCTGCAGCACCGGCGCGGGGAGCGCCGAGGCGGCCGTGCCGAGGGCGCCGCCGCGCTCGACGATGACGCGCACGACGTCTTCGGGCGCCTGGGCCTTGGCGAGGGCGGTGAGGACATCTCCCCCGGTGCCGCGCACGAGCGGCTCGCCCACCGACCGGCGGGCCCACACGGGGAGGTGGTGGTCGTCCCGGCCGCGCTCGACGGCGTCGAGGGTGTAGCCGAGGTCTGCTTGCGGACGGGCGAAGCCGCGGACGCGCGACGGACGCGCAGTCCGAGACGCCGGAGCGGGGCGAATCCCAGAGGCAGCGGCCGGCCCGTCATTCACAGGGGCGCTGCCCGCTGCGGAGGCGCCAGAGCCGGCCGCACCGATGCCCGACGGCACCACGAAGTCGTCCGCCGCCGGCAGCGCCGGGCCCCGGGCACCGGGGCGCGCCGCCGACCGCGGCAAGAAGCGGCCATCCGCCGTGCGGACGACGGACCGACCGGCACGTGCGACCGGCACCGAGACGCCGTCCACGGTGGCGGTGGAGTCCACCGGCGCCGAAGCGGGAGCGGAGACCGGAGCGGCGGGCTCCACCGAGGCCGCGGTGCGGACCAGCATCCAGTCCATCGGGCGGCCGGACGGACGACGCGCCGCGCGCGCCGCCGCCCCCCGGGGAGCCGGCGTCTCCGCGGAGCCGCGGGAGGCGCGGGACGCGGGGAGCTCGGCGGCGGGCGTCTCGACCACCTCGGGCGAGGGAGCGGCGGGGAGGACCCCGTCGGCAGCGACCGCCGCGCGACGGATGCCCCCAAGGGCGCGGGCCACCCGGGTGGCCTCGGCCAGCCCCAGCGAGAGGGCGCCCCCGGCCGCGCGTGCCGGAGAGAGGCCCAAGGCCTCGGCCTCGGCAGCGCTCACGGTGAGGGAGGGAGCACCATCAGCGGCGATGCGGACGTGCGCCAGCGGCGATGCGCGGCGAACGAAGCCCTCGACGGCAGCGCGCGGAGCGTCCCCGAGGGCCTCGACCCGACGCGCCGTCTCACTGAGGGACGCCGACCGCCCCACGCGGGCCGCGGCGCGCACCGAAGGGGCGACGGACCGCGCCGTGCGACGACCGACCGAGGCGCGAGAAGGGGCGGATGCCGGGGGCGCCGACGCCGCAGACGGGCCAGGCGTGGCGGAGTCCACCGCGGAGGCGGCGCCCGCCGCGCGGGGGAGCAGCGCCTCGGGGGCCACGACGCGGGAGCGCGCCGGGACCAAGGCCTGCACGCCATCCTCCGAGAGCAGCCGAGCGGCGGCGCGCACGGTGGCGCGTGCCGGAGCGGCTGCCGGAGCGGCGGTGACGGCCGAGACCGAGAGCGGCGACGCGCTGAGCGTGGCGGAGGCCTTCGGGGCGGCCGCAGACTCCTGGGCGCGCGCGGCGAGGCGCTCGGCCGGGCGGGCAGGACGGGACGGGGCGGCCGGGCTGCGGCCCAGCTCGCGGGCTTCCGCGGAGGCCTCCGCCGCGTCGACGCCGGTGGCCGCCACACGCTCGGCGCGCGGCACCACCGACGCAGCAGCGCGGGGGCTCGAAGAGGAGGAGGAGGAGGCAGCGGGGCGACCCGAAACCGACGCGCGAGAGGAAGGCAGCGCGGGAGCGGCCGCGGCCGGCCGCACAGCCGCAGGGGCCTGGCCCCCCGGGGGAACCCCAACGTCCGACCCAGCGGCCGTCGAAGCCGCGGGACCCGGCGACGGCAGGATCGCCGCCGGGGCCGCCGCTCCGCGAGAAGAGGGCCGCGCCGCGGGCGGCGCGG
>JBEIVK010000556.1:0-3213 GCA_040373935.1 Alphaproteobacteria bacterium | reverse complement strand
CGGCCTTGCGGGCGGCGCGGCAGGCGGGGCGGGTGCGGCCGGTGGAGCCGCCGGCGATGGCGCCGCCGCCCTTCACGGACAGCGACATCGGGGTGGCGCGCCAGGAGTTCCGGGTGCGCAGCTCGGTGGACGATGACGAGGCCTTCGCGGTGGTGGACGCGCGGCTGTGGGCCGTGGGCGAGTCGGTGGCCATCTGGGTGGACGACGACCTGGCGATCGACTGGGACATGGACTGCGCGGATGGCGATCCGGCGGTGGACGTGGTGGACCCGCGGGGGGCCTTCGGGTTTGACAACTGCGATCTGCAGACCATCGCGGACATCGTGGACACGAACATCATCCCGAACATCCGGGCGATCTACGGCGAGGAGTCGGACGTCAACGGGGACGGCAAGGTGTCGGTCGTGGTGACGCCGGTCCTGAACTACATGACGCTGTTCACCGAGGACGAGACGCTCGAGGGCGAGCTGGTCGGCTCCTACGCAGACCCGGAGGTGGATCTCAACGCCTTCGATGTGCTCGAGAACCCGATGAGCGACGAGCAGGAGGTCATCTTCGTCCACGCGCCGGACCCGCTGGGCTTCTTGAACCCGAACGTGCCGGTGGGCGTGGACGCCTACACGGCGACGGGCTTGTCGGCGGAGATCGCGCGGGCCTTCACGCGGCTGGTGTCGTACAACTACAAGGTCATCGTGAACGGCCTGGACCCGGAAGAGACCTGGGTGGTGGAGGGGCTCGCCGCGTTGGCGGCGGACTTCACGGGCTTTGGCTCGGTGAGCCACGGGGCGGCGTGGGAGTACCTGGACGCGCCGCACCTGAAGCCGCTGGTGCTGACGGACGAAGGCAGCGCCATCAGCTCGGTGGATGAGTGGGGCGCGCAGTACCTCTTCTTCCGGTGGCTGCACGACACGCAGGCAAGCACCGACACGTCGTTCGCGCTGCTGACGATGGTGGTCCAGGGTGTGCAGCCGGGCACGGCGGGCATCGAGGCGGCGGCGGGCAAGGCCTTCTCCGAGCTGGTGCTGGGCTGGCAGGTGGCGTTGCTGACGACCGGCGTCACGGGCGCGGACGGCAACCCGCTGCTGAGCGAGACGGACGACTTCGGGGAGCCGGTGTGGCCGCCGTTCGCGGCGAGCACGACGCTGAGCGCGCCCACCGAGCGGCCGGATCCGGGCGACTATTACGGCGCGAACGGCTACCAGCAGGGCATCAACGTGCGCGGCGACAACCGCACGTTCATCGGCGGCACGACGGCGAGCCCGGTGGAAGACGAAGACGCCCGGGTGCGCATGGACGGCACGGACCACACGACCATGGTCACCGGCTACCCGTTCTATGGGTACGTCGCCGAGAACTACGGCGCGCAGGTCATCCGGCTGTCCGACATCCCGCTGGATGCCGCGTCGCTGTTCGTGGACGCCGCGGGCACCGGCTACACGGGCGTGGTCATCCGCTGGAAGGACGCGACGGCCCAAGACCTCGCGGTGGAAGACATCTTCTCCTCCACGGACGCCAACAGCCTGCGGCTCCCGGCGTTGCCGGAGGGCGGGGAGCGCATCACGGCGGTGGGGGGCATCAACCTGCCGGGCGCGGTCACGGTCGTCCCCACCTCGGGCGCGAGCAGCACGGCCGAGGTGCAGGACACGGACCGCTGGCTCCTGGATCTGACGGACCGCCCGATCACCGCACAGGTGGAGGTGGCCATCTGGTTGGAGCGTCATTTCGAGAACACCGACGGGGATCTGGGGCTGTTCGACCCGTGGGTGGCGGTCGTGCCGAGCAGCCTGGTGCCCACGCCCACCGTGAGCGGCACCCGCACCTCGGCCTGCCCGGGCAGCGCGGCCTTCGCGTACCCGATCTCCCTCCTCGAGCACCTGAACGCGCAGCTCATGCTGTCGGGGAGCAGCGGGGCGAGCGGCGTGAGCGCGGACTTCGACGCCTGCGGCGTGCCCGCCGATACGGCGACCACCTGCGCCAACGACTTCGACGGCGATGGCGTGCTGGACGAGGCCGAGCCGGCGCCGCAGTCCTTCTTGGAGCAGGTGCAGGTGCAGCAGTGCACGTTGGCCGGCGGCGACGCCACGGCCTTCACCCCCGCCGACAGCTCCATCTTCGATCTCGACGAGGTGGACGAGGACGAAGAGAGCGAGGCGGTGCGCGCGTACAACGTGGGCGGTCGCTCGGGTGAGGACGGCGAAGACGCGCTGCTTCTCGCGCGGCTGAGCGGTGGCCAGACCTACACCATCATCGTCGGAGGCGCGGGGGACACCGGCACCTACGAGCTGACGCTCCGCACGCGGGACTGAGAGGCGCCCGATGGACGCGCGCCGGCAGCGGGCGCGCCGGGAGTGGGGCGTCGCGGCGCTGCTGCTCCTGGCGACCTTCGCGAGCACTTGGCTGGCCTACGGCTTCTTCTGGAGCGACGGCGCGCCCTGGGCGTCGGCGCGCGCGGCCGGGGAGGCGGCACAGTACGCGGTGGGGATCGTGGCCATCCTCGTCGCGCACGAGGCGGGGCACTACGTCGTGGGGCGTCGGCACGCGGTGGAGCAGTCGCCGCCGTGGTTCCTGCCCGTGCCCCTGGCTTTTGGGACGATGGGGGCCATCATCCGGATGCGGCGGGCGCCCGGGTCGCGCACCGCCCTCGCGGAGATGGCGGCGGGCGGGCCGCTGGCGGGCTTCGTCGTGGCCGTGGCGGTGCTCGGGATTGGGCTCGGGCAGACGGTGGCGGTGCCGGCGCCCGAGTGGGTGACGGAGTGGCCGCCGCCGCCGCCGCCCCCGGCGCCGGACTGGTTGGTCGCGGTGGACGCGGCGTTGGGGGCGGCTTTCGGGGCGGTGGAGCGCGCGGCGGCGCAGCCGGGCTGGGGCTGGCTCGGCGCGATCGTGCCGGCGCTCCCGGCGGAGCCGACGCAGACCTTGCTCATCCTGGCGAACCCGCCGCTGATGGACTGGCTCGGCGTGCTGCTGCTGGGGGCGGCGCCCGGGCGCTACGACACGCTCGGGCCGCTCGCCCTCGCGGGGTGGGCGGGGTGCTTCCTCACAGCGATGAACCTCCTGCCGATTGGCCAGCTCGACGGCGGCCACATCGTCAACGCGCTGTGGCCGGCGCAGGCGCGGCGGGTGTCGGTGGCGGCGGCGGCGCTGGTGCTGGTGCTCGGCGCGCTCTACTGGCCCGGGTGGGCCGTGTGGGTCTTCGTGATGTGGGCGGTCGGCGCG
>JBEIVK010000795.1:0-2045 GCA_040373935.1 Alphaproteobacteria bacterium | reverse complement strand
GGGCTCCTCCAAGGCGTCCTTGTCGGGGTTGTAGGGCCAATAGCCGGTGTAGATGCGAGACTCGGCGTCGGCCGGGTCCGTGCCCTCGGCGAGCTCCCAAGGGTCCAGGTAAGAGTCGCCGTCCGAGTCGGTGGAGAGCGGGTCGGTGCCGAGATCCAGCTCTTCGGCGTCCGAGAGGCCGTCGCCGTCGCCATCCGCGGAGTCCGGGGCCGGATCTTCGCTGTCGGGGAGGCCGTCGCCGTCCGCGTCGGCGGGCGCGCCGGAGGAGGTATCCCCCTCTTTGTCCCCGCAGGCGAGGGCACCGAGCAGAAGGAAGAACGAGCACGCGCGCATGGGGGCCTCGGGTGGGAGCCGGATGGTAGCACGCCCATCCGCGGTCGCTCCAAGATGCCGCCCCGGCAGGGCACTGGCAAGTCCGACGTGACGATCTCCTGACGCGGCGCCCGTGCGGGTGACGGGATCGTGACGGGCCCGGGGCTGCGTGGACGGATGCGGTCGCCCGGGTACGCTCCTGCCTATGCCCCCCTGGCTGAAGCTCGTCCGCACCCCAACGACGCCCGCCTCCCTCTCGTGGGCGGAGCGCCTCCGCGCCGATGTCCCGGCTTCGCTCGTCACCTTCCTGGTGGCGCTGCCCTTGTCGCTCGGCATCGCCCTGGCGAGCGGGGCGCCGCCGGCGCTGGGGCTCGTCACGGGCATCATCGGCGGGCTGCTCGGCGGGGCGCTGGCCGGCGCGCCGCTGATGGTGAGCGGGCCCGCGGCCGGCCTCGTCGTCCTCGTCGGCGACGCGATCACCGAGTTCGGCCTCGAGAGCCTGGGCCTCATCGTCCTGTTCGCCGGCGTCCTGCAGGTGCTGGGCGGCGCGCTCGGGGTCGCCCGCTGGTTTCGCGCCACCAGCCCCGCCGTGCTGCGCGGCATGCTCGCCGGCATCGGCCTCGTCATCATCGCGAGCCAGCTGCACCTGATGGTCGACGCGCTGCCGGTCGCCGGGGCGCTCGACAACCTGCGCGCGCTGCCGGCCGCCTTCGCGCGCGCGGCCGATGGGCGCGGCGGCCCCGCCCACCCAACCGCGGCGGCGCTGGGCGTGGGAACGGTCTTGCTGCTCATCGGCTGGGAGCGCTTCCGGCCCGCCGTCTTGCAGTCGGTGCCGGGGGCCCTCGTCGCGGTCGGCGCGGCGACCCTGCTCAACGCGGCGGTCGGGCTGCCGGTCGCCACCGTGGCCCTGCCGGCCGACTTCGGGTCCGTGCTGCGCCCGCCCGGCCCCGCCGCCTGGGAGGCGGCGCGCACCCTGCGGTTCTGGGAGGACGTCCTCGGGCTCGCGCTCATCGCGTCCGCCGAGTCGCTGCTCTGCGCCGCCGCCGTGGACCGCCTGCACAACGGGCCGCGCACGGACTGGAACCGCGAGCTGATGGCGCAAGGGGCCGGGAACGTGCTGTGCGGCGTGGTCGGCGGCCTGCCGATGACGGGCGTGATCGTGCGGTCGGCGGCCAACGTGAGCGCCGGGGCGCGGTCCCGCGGGTCGGCCATGCTTCACGGGCTGTGGCTGCTGCTCGTCGTGCTCGTCTTCCCGGGCGTGCTGGAGGCGGTGCCGCGGGCCGCGCTGGCGGCCGTCCTCGTCGCGACCGGCTGGTCGCTGGTGGACCCGCGCGGCCTGCGGGCGCTGCGGCGCACGGGCGCGGCCGAGGTGGGGATCTTCGCGGCCACCGCCGCCACGATCGTCGCGGTGGACCTGCTCGTCGGCGTGGCGGTGGGCTTCGGGCTCGCGCTGCTGCGGGTGGTGCTGGCGACGGTGCGGGCCGACGTGGAGACGGTGGAGGACCCGACGGTGGAGGACGGCTGGGAGGTGCGGGTCTCGGGCGTGGCCACCTTCCTGTCGCTGCCGCGCATGCTGGAGGAGCTGGAGGCGCTGCCGCCGCGGCCGCCCGTGCGGCTGAGCCTCGGGGGGCTGCGCTACGTGGACGCCGCCGTCGTGGAGGCGGTCGAAGACTGGGTCGCGCGCCGGCGCGGGGCCGGCCAGCCGGTGGACGCAGACCTCGCGGCCCTGCGCG
>JBEIVK010000443.1:0-3871 GCA_040373935.1 Alphaproteobacteria bacterium | reverse complement strand
CCGCGCCCACCCCCGAGGTCGCGCCCACCCCCGAGGCCGCGCCTCCGGAGATGACGGCCGCCGCTGCGGTCTATCGCCAGGTGGACTACGCCATCTCCACCTTCGCGGTGTGGGGCGCCACCCGCTATCCCTTCGTGCTCGTGCTGCTGCTGCTCGTGGCGGGGGCCACGGCCACCGTCACCCGCGGCCACATCTCGCTGCGGCCGGTGCGCACCGTCCTCGACGACCGCGTCTCCCATGGCGTGCAGCTCCTCGCGCACGGTGCCGTGGTCGCGTCGATGCTCTCCATGTTCCAGCTCCAGCAGGCGAGCGGGACGGAGGTCGAGCATCCCGGCCTGCCCTTGTGGTGGGCGGCCGCCTTCGGCGCGATGGCCGCGCTGAACCTCGCCGGTTTGGTGCGCCCCGCCGCCGGGCTGGCGCCGGGCGGCTCTCTCGGCCTCGCGGCGCTCACGGTGCCCCTGCACGCCACGATGACGCTCGTGGCGATGGCGTGGTTTGTGGTGGGCGAGAGCTACCTCGGCGGCGTCGCGGTCTACCTGGAGAAGCTGACCGAGCACGCCGAGCTCTACATCTACGTCGGGCTCTACGTCTGGACGGGCATGCTGCTCAAGCGCACGGCCGTCGCGCACCAGAGCTTCGGGCTCCTGCGTCCGTGGAAGCTCCCGCCGGAGCTGATGGCAGCGGTCATCGCCTTCGTGTCCGCGGTGCCGACGGCCTATTCAGGCGCGAGCGGCATCTTTGTGATCGCCGTCGGCGGGCTCATCTACGACGAGCTTCGCCGCGCGGGCGCCCGCCCGCAGCTCGCCCTCGCCACCACCGCGATGTCGGGCAGCCTCGGCGTGGTGCTCCGCCCGTGCTTGCTCGTCGTCATCGTGGCCTACCTCAACCCGCCGACGACGGACACCCTCTACGGCTGGGGCAAGTGGGTGTTCCTGCTGACAAGCGGGCTGTTCGCCGGGGCCGTGATGCTCACGCGGCGCGGCCCGCTGCGCATCGCGCCGGTGGGAGAGGCGCTCGCCGGCTCGGTGGCGGCCGCCCGCGGGATGCTCCCGGCGCTCGGGGTGGGCGCGCTCGTGCTGGGCGGTTTTGGGCTGCTGCTCAACACCCACCTCGACGAGCACACGGCCCCGGTGCTGCTCCCGGCCGCGTTGCTGGCGATGATGGTCGTCGAGCGCCTCCGCGGCGGCAACCCGGTGCCGCCCGAGTCCGGGGGGCGGGTGCTCGCCGCAACCCGCGAGACCTCGGGGCACATCGGCGCGCTGGTGCTGCTGATGGCGATGTCCATCGCCCTCGGCGGCGTGTTCGAGCGCAGCGAGGTGATGGCCGCGGTGCCGGCAGACCTGGGCTCCCCGTGGCTGGCCATGGGTCTGCTCGTGGTGGTGCTCGTGGTCATCGGCATGCTGATGGATCCGTACGGCGCCGTGATCCTCGTCTCCGCCACGATCGCGCAGGTCGCGACGGCCAACGGCATCCACGAGGCCCACTTCTGGATGGTCGTGCTGGTCGCGTTCG
The DNA here is from genome assembly GCA_040373935.1 of Alphaproteobacteria bacterium. Classification (GTDB taxonomy): domain Bacteria; phylum Myxococcota_A; class UBA796; order UBA796; family UBA2385; genus JBEIVK01. The sequence goes on along the minus strand of JBEIVK010000443.1, from coordinate 2,359 downwards.
AGCTTGGCTACCTCACGCCGCCGGTGGCGCTCAACCACCTGCTCACCCGGCAGGTCGTCGGGGTCGCGGCGGTGGAGGAGGCCGAGTCCTTCCCGCCGGGCGCGAGCTTCTGGGCGCGGCACGAGTCGGTCCTTCTCCCGGTCACCGTGATGGGCATCGCGCTGCTCGTGGTCGCGTTCGGGCCGCTGGCCTGGGGCGTGCGCGCAGCGCCCTGAGGCCGGGGCCCCGCGCTGCGCCTCGACTTGGTGTATCCTTCGGGCCCCTTTGGAGGTCTCCTTGCGCTCGATCGCCGCCTTCGCGTCTGCCCTGCTCCTCACCGGGCTCGTCGCCTGCTCCGACAACTACTCCGAGGTCAAGACGGCCGACACCATCGAGGCCTACGAGCAGTTCCTCACCGAACACCCGAAGTCCTCCAACGCCCTCCTCGCCGAGATGCGCCTGGAGGAGCTCTACCTCGCCAAGGCCGAGGCCTCGGGCCTGCTCGCAGACTTCGACGCGTACCTCAAGCGCTTCCCCGAGGGCAAGCTGAAGGGCAAGGTCATGGAGGCGCGCAAGGGCGCGCTCTTCACGCTGGCCGAGACGGAGAACACCCCGGAGCTGTGGAACCAGCTGCTCACCGAATACACCGAGGCGATGGACCGCAAGGAGAAGGACAAGGTCAAGAAGCGCCTGCGGGTCGCCGAGAACAAGTCCCGCTTCTCCCTGAGCCCCATCGAGACCGAGCAGGTCAACCTCGCGGAGATCGCGGACGGCCCGCTCGACGGCTGGTCTTTCCGCACGACGGTCTCCAACACCGGGGAGTTCCCGATCTCCCACATGGTCATCCGCGTGGAGTACCTGAACGACGAGGGCAAGGCCATCGACAACCGCGAGTGGCCGGTGGTGGCGAAGGCCCTCCCGGGCAATCTGCCGAAGCCGGACGGCTTCGACAAGCCCATCCCGCCGGGCGGCACCCGGGCCTTCGCGTATGCGGACGGCAACTTCCCGGCCGGCTGGTCCAAGAAGGCCCGCCTCGTCGTGGTGGACATGCGCGTGGACGACCCGTCGAAGAAGCCGGTCGAGCCTGAGAAGTAGAGTGGCGTTTCGCCGTCGCGCCTCCTGGGCGGCGGGCTGGCTCGCCGTCCTCGGGGCGTGCGCGCCGCCGCCCCGCGAGGGCGGGGGCCCCTGCGAGGCCGAGCCGCCCCCTGCCGGAGAGGTGCGCGCGCGCCGCATCGGCTGCGACGAGGAGCTGCTCGTCGCGGGCGAGGCGCGCGTCAGCGACTGGCTGCTCGAAAACGACCGCGTGCGCTTCCGTGTCCTGGATGCTGGCTACGCCGTCCACCGGCTCGATGCCGCCGGCGGGGGTGCTCGCCGATGGCGCGCCCTGGGGCCAGGACGGCGACGCCGTGGCCGAAGCCACGCCGCTGCCGGACGGCGCGCCCTTCCGCAGCGTCGCGGTGGAGCCCGTGCAGGGGCCGGACGGCGCGGCCGGTCTCCGCCTCGACGGGCGCACCGCCAGCGGGGCCGTGGCCGCCTTCACGTGGTGGCTGGATCCCGGCGCCGATGGCCTGCGCCTGGACGGCGCAACGGCGATGGACCTCGTCGTGCCGTGGGGCACGAGCAAGGTGGGCGAGCTGGTGGAGATTTCGGTCGAGGCCGGAGACCGGCCAGCGCTGGTGCTCGGGTCCGACGCGCCCTGGGAGGACCTCGGGGGCTGGCTGCGCCTCACCGCGCCCACGGCGCTCTGGATGGGCAGCCGGCCGGACGTCGTGGCGGCCCGCTGGCCGTCGCGCCAGCGGCTCGAAGGCGAGAGCGACGGGCGCTGGGTCGAGGCGCGGGCGGCGGGCCGCACGCTCCTGCGCGTCCCCGTGGTGGACGGGAGCTTCGACGCCGAGATCCCCGCCGAGGTCGACGAGGTGCGGGCCGACGCCGCGGGGTTCGCCGCGGGGCCGTGGGCGCCGCCCGGGGAGGGCCTCCTGCTGCCGGTGGGGCCGGAGGCGCGCTTGCAGCTCCGGGTGGCCGATGAGACGGGCCGCCCGCTGCCGGCGACGGCCTTCTGGGACGGCCGGCCAGCGGCGCTCCCCGGCGGCCAGGGCGAGGTGCAGCGCGGGCCCGGAACGGCGCCGCTGGTGGTGTTCGCTGGCCCGCTCTACGAAGCGGCAGACCTGGGGGACGTCGAGATCGACGGCGTCACCGAGCGCGCCGTCACGCTGCGCGCAGCGAGCCCCGCCGCCGCGGTGGTGGACTTTGGCGTCCGCACCTGGCCCGACCGCCTCACCCGCGCAGACCCGGCGGCCGCCTTGCGCGCCGCCCCGGCCGCCGGGGCCACGCTCGCGGTGGCGGTCGCGGACGACGAGGTCGGGCGCACGGCCTCCCTCGG
>JBEIVK010000800.1:0-2010 GCA_040373935.1 Alphaproteobacteria bacterium | reverse complement strand
TGTGGGCCGCGCTCGCGCTGGCGGACCTGCTCGGCCCGGACGGCGCGGCCCCGGCGGCGGAGGTGGTGGACTGGCCCGTGGTCGCGGAGCGCGTGCTCGTGCACACGCTCAACCTGAGGGCGCGCCCGGACTGGCGGGTGGAGGACCACGTCCGCTGGCTGCGCACGGTCGCGGCGCGCGGGCGTCCGACGCTGCTGGTGTTGGTGCCGCTGGACGGCGTGGGGCTGCCCGGCGGGCCGCCCGGGGCGGTCTCCGCGGCGGCCTTCGCCCCGGTGCTGGCGGAGGCGCGGCGCCTCGGGATGGAGCTTGCGCCGGGCCTCTCGGTGCCGGCCCACGCCGAGTGGCTCATCGGCACGGACCCGGCCCTGCAAGAAGAAGGCGGCACGCCCGGCCTGCTGGACCTCCGCTCCCCGGACCTGCCGGGCGCGTGGGAGGCCGCCGTGGACCGCCTGCTCGCGTGGGCCGGCCCCGGGCGCTTCGTGCACCTCGGGTTCGACGAGGCGATCTGGAACAGCGGCCGCGCCTTCGGCGACGAGCGCAACCCGCGCACCGCCGGGAGCCCGCGGGGCTTCCTCGTGGCGGAGGCGCTCGACGCGCTGGTGGGCGCCGTCGGGCGGCGGGGGCGCCGGCCGCTGGTGTGGAGCGACCTCTTCCTGCCCGACTGGAACGGGGGCCGCGAGGGGGCGGCCGCGGCGCTGGGGCTGGTGCGCCCGGAGACGCGGGCGGCCCTCGGGTTTTTTGCGTGGAGCCCGCTCGGGGACCCGCTCCGCGGGCTCGCCCCGTCGCCGGTCTACCGTGTCCACACCGGCTACCTGGACTGGAAGCGCGCCGGCCTGGACCCGGCGGCGCCCGGATATTCCGGCGAGGGGCTGGGGCTCTTCTTGCCGGCGCCCTGGGAGGCGGTCGGGCCGGCGGGAGGCAGCCGCAACCTGCATTATCACAACGGCAGCGTGGTCCTCGCCGGCACCGGCGCGTGGGCGCCGGCCACGCTCGCGTCCACGGTCGACACGCTCCTCGCCGGCCTCGCCGGCCTGGTCGCCTTTCGGCCCGGCTGGCGGGCCCTGCCGGCGGGCGCGCCCGTGCCGCTCGTGCTCGCGGGGGGCGCGGAGGCGCCGGGGCCGCGGCCGACCCTCCTCGACGCGGGCGGGCTCGGCTTTTCGGTCGGCGGCGCCCGGGTCGCGCGCGCGGGGGCGCCGGTGGCGCTCGGCCTGCCGCCCGGGGCGCACACGCTGTCGGTGCTGCAGCACACCACCCTCGAGAGCGCCGCCAGCCAGCGCCTGCTCGCCGCGCTGCGCCGCGGTCCTGGGCCCGTGCCGGTGGCGACGGTCACCTTCGACTGCGCGCCGGGCGCGCCCGTGGCCTTGCGCTTCGGGCGCCACACCCACCGGCCGGACATCGGCCCGCGCGGGGCCGCGCTGTTCGACGCGGCGGCGGCGGTCGCCTTCCCCAGCCCGGCCGCCGCTGGCCTCGGCGCCCCTGCGGCCGATCACCGCGCGTGGCGGGTCGACCTGCCGCTGCCCTGTGCCGCCGCGCAGGCCACCCTCGGGGTCCCGGCCAGCGGCGCGGCGTGGACGGTGCTCGGCGCGGTGGCCCACGTCGGGCAGACGGCCGCGCGCTGAGCGGATACCCTGGCGCACCCGCTCCGGAGCGTCCCATGGTCCGATCCGCACTCCTCGTCCTCCCGGCCGGCCTGCTCGCGTCCTGCGTCAAGCCCTGCCCCGAAGGCACCATCCAGGACGACGAAAACAAGGTCTGCATCCGCGAGGACGGCGGCGACGGCGGCGGAGAGGCAGACGCCGACACGGACGCCGACACCGACGCCGACACGGACCTCCCCGCCGGCGCGCTCGACGGCGAGCTGATCATCGGGGACCTCTTCACCGGCCGCACCCAGGCGTGGCGGGCGTTCTCGCACGAAGAGGGCGGCACCCTGCTCGTCTTCATGGCGAGCAACCCGGACGCCACCTGCGCGCGCGCGGCCACGCACCTCGCGGGCTCCGGCGCGCCGGG
>JBEIVK010000153.1:0-7951 GCA_040373935.1 Alphaproteobacteria bacterium | reverse complement strand
GTCTGGCTCGCGTGCGCGGCCGGCCTGCTCGCGCTGCGGGCGCGCTGACCCGCCGCGGCGCGGCGCCAGGCCTACGTGTCCAGGTGCAGCGCGTGATCCAGCTTGGCGAGCGGCACGAACAGCGTGCGCGGCGCGCCCTCGAGGGCCCGGCCTTGCTCCGAACGGTAGGCCGTGGCGCGGACGGTGAGCCCGCCGCCATCGGTGCCGAGCAGCTCTCCCTCGATGACGAGGGCGGCGGGCGGGACATGGGCTTCCCCCGCGCAGAACAGCGGGGTGCGGAGAAAGAGGCGGACGGCGGGCATGGGCGACTCCGGCCGGTCGGCTATCGCGTCGGCCCTGCCCCCGCTCCCCGCGCCGCGATAGCCGGGAGCGCCCTGGAGGTTTCATGTCTCGCCTGCCCCTGCTCGCCGCCACGCTCATCGCCTGCGGCCCGGACCCGGCCCTCGTCTCCGAGCGCGACGGCCTGAAGGCCGAAGTCAGCAAGCTCACCGACGAAAAGACCCGCTTGGAGCGTGAGAACGACACGCTTCATGCCGAGGTGCGCAAGCTCAAGGACGCCGTGGCCGTCGAGCGCCGCCGGGCGGTGTACGGGCAGCTGGGGCTGGCCGAGGGGCAGGCGCTCACGGCGCGCTTCGACACGACGGCGGGCGCCATCTCCTGCACGTTGTTCCCCGACAAGGCCCCGAACACCGTGCTCAACTTCGTGCAGCTCGCCGAGGGCACCAAGGACTGGACGGACCCGTCGGGCGCGAAGGTGCGCCGCCCGCTCTACACCGGCACGATCTTCCACCGGGTCATCCCGAACTTCATGATCCAGGGTGGGGACCCGGAGGGCACCGGCCGCGGCGGGCCCGGCTACACCTTCGCCGACGAGACGGACAACGGGCTCGCGTTCACGGAGGCGGGCCTGCTCGCGATGGCCAACCGCGGCCCGGACACCAACGGCAGCCAGTTCTTCATCACGGACCGCGGCATGCCCTCGCACCTCGACGGCAAGCACACGATCTTCGGCAAGTGCGAGAACCTGGACGTCGTCCAGAAGATCGCCGAGGCCGAGAAGGGCGCGATGGACCGCCCGACGGTGGACCAGAAGATCAACGCCTTGACGATCGTTCGGGGCGGCTGATCCCCGCCCGGCCGGCGCGACGCGCCGGCGCGGAGGGGAGGGGCGTTGCGGGGAGGGGCGGAGCCCCTCCCTGCCCCCGAAAGATGCCCCCGGGTGGCCGGGGGCCGCGTCAGCGCTGGTAGCCGACCATCAGGCCGAACATGGGCCCGCCGTCGGCGAACTCGCCCGCCGTCTCGCGGGTGTCGCTGCCGCTCGGGATGAAGTAGATCGGCGTGCGGCGGAGGTTCCAGCCGGCGGTGGCCCCGACGGTGAGGTTGTCGAGCACCGCGTAGCCGAGCTGCAGGCCGAGGTCGTGCGAGAACACGCCCTGGAAGTCCGTGAAGCCCATGTCGTAGGTGCCGAGGGCGAAGAAGTCGGCGACCTCGACGCCGGACTCGACGCCGACCGCGGTGGAGTTGACGAACTGGGGCGCGTACTCGATGTTGACCGTGCCGTCGGCGTCGAGCGACTGGGAGAAGGTGAGGAAGTTGCCGAGCTGCCAGCCGAGGCGCCCGCCGAAGTGGAGCTGATGGCCCCCGGACAGCGCGATGGGATAGCGGCCGATGACGCCCAGGCGGGTCTGCGTCACGAAGTCGGAGATGGGCTCGTCGAAGCCCTCGGAGAGCTCGAGGCTCCAGGCGCTGGCGCGGGTGGAGGCCTCGAAGCCGAGGTACGTGAGCGCAGGCAGGAAGCCGCGGGCGTTGGCCTGGAAGCCGGCGGTGCCCGCCGGGTTGGTCACGCCGCCGCCGACGGTGACGGTGCGGCCGTAGAGCTGGCCCGTCTGGGTGGCCGGGGCCTGCTGGTAGCTGTAGAGGCCGCCGAGGTAGCCGGCCTGCACGCGCAGCCAGGGGTGCTCGCCGGGCGCGCGGGGCTCCTTGGCGGGCTTTTCGGGCGGCGGGGGAGGCGCGGCAGGGGTGGCCGCCGGGTCTCCGGTGACGCCCCAGGCGGCGATGGAGCCGGTGCCGACGGGGATGCGCGCGAACGCGGCGACGGCCCCGGCGCTGGTGGTGGCGCTGACCTTGACCTCGCCGGTGGTACCGGCGGGGACGGTGAGCGTGGCCTGGTAGGCGCCGCCGCCGAGGTCTTGCGTGGCGCCGACCGTGCCGACCGACGCGATGAAGTCGATCCGCTGTCCGGTGGCGCCGCCGCCGTTGGCGTCGAGCGCGCGCACGCGGAGGACGGCGGTGCCGCCCGCAGTGACCGCGGCGGGCTCGGCGAGGAGCTCCAGCCGGGCGACGGGGCCGGCGGCGGCGGGCGCGCTGGGGGGCGCCGCGCTGGCGGCGACGGCGGAGGCACCGTCGCGGTTGACCCGCGCCGTGGCGACGCGCTTGCGCCACGCCTCGATGACCGGCAGGGCCTCGGTGGGCCCGGAGACGGGCAGGGCGAAGCCGGTGGGGGCGGCGTTGGCCTGGAGCAGACCGGCGGCGCCGGTGCGGCCGTTGGCGACGGCGCTCAGGTGGACGATGCCCGGCGTGCGGCCGGCGGTGTACGAGACGAGCGCGAGGCCCGCCTCGTCGGTCGTGACCGTGGCGGGCAGGCGGCCGTCGCCCTGGGTGACCGCGAGGGTGACCGGCACCCCCGGCACCGGGTAGCCGAAGGCGTCGACCGTGACGACGGTGACGACCATCGCGGCGCTGCCGTCCGGGGCGACGCGGTCGCGGGTGGGCAGGAGCAGGACGCGGGCGAGGGGATTGCCCGTGGGCGTGACGCGCGGCGCGGCGACCAGCTCGACCGCTCCGGCGCCAGTGGCCGTGAAGGCGACCTGGTAATCGCCGGAGCCCAAGTCCTTGGGGGCGCCGTCGATGCGCGCGCCGTTCGCGAGGAACGCGAGCTGGCGGCCCGAGAGCCCGGCGTTGTCCGGGCCGGTGGCCTTGGCGAGGACGCGGAAGGCGTTGACGCCCGGCGCCAGCACTGCGGGCTCGGGGGCCAGGGTGAGGGTGGCCGGCAGCGTGGCGGCGACCGGCACGGCCATGGCGTCCTGCTGCTTGCCGGAGGCGTCCTCGACGGCAGCCGACAGGCTCACCTCGGTGGCGGCGGCGGCGGCGGGCGGCGTGAACGTGGCGACGTAGACGCCGTTGCCCTCGTGGCGGGCCTCGGAGACCTGACCGGCCGATGCCGTGAAGCGGACCTTCGCGGCCGTGTCCGGGGCGCCCGTGGCCGTGGCGACGTAGACCCGCACCGGCACGGAGGCGGTGGGCGTGCCCGGCACGGAGGCCGGCGGCGCGAACAGGCGGAGGCGCTTCGCGGCCGGGACCTGGAGATCCAGCGGCTCTTCGCGCTTTTGCTCGCCGAGGATGCTGATGATCATCGCCTGGGCCACGCCCGGCGGAACGATGATCGGCACCTGGGCGCGGCCCGCGGCGTCGGCCTGCATCGGGCCGTACTCGCGGTCGCCCACGCGCACGAGGATGCGACTGCCGGGCTGGCCAGTGACCGGGAAGTTGGCCTTGCCGACCAGCGGGACGACGACGGCCCCGTAGGTGCTGCCCGGATTCCGGCGGTCCACCGCCGTCACGACGGCGAGGTGCGGGAACTGCTGGTTGGGCGCCGAGAGAAGCGCGCTGTACCGACCGCCGCCCAGCGGCGTGATGTTGCTCACCTCGCCGCTGCTGGACAGCAGCACGAGCTCGCCCTTGTCGGCGGCGGCCGCCGCCCCGCCCGAGAGCGTGAGCGAGAGGGTGGCCGAGGTGTCCTGGCCCAGCACGATCTGCGGCGGGTTGGCCGTGATCGCGACCGCGGATGCGCCCCCGGGCACGACGGGCACGGACCACGACTTCGCGAGGTCTTGCTTGCCGTTCTTGGCCTTCACGTTCACCTGCACCAGCCCCGGCGCCGCGACGGCAGCGGGCGTCCAGGTGGCCTCGTAGACGCCGGGCCGGACCTCGGTGGCCTTGAGATTGCCGCCGTCGGAGGTGCTGACCTTGGGGTTGGCGCCAGCGAGCGGCGCCCCGGTGCGGTCGAGCGCGAGGAAGCGGAGCGTGACGGCCGCGCCGGAGGTGACCTCACCCGGCGGCAGGAGCTCGAAGAGCGCGTCGGCGAAGGCGGCGTCCTGGGCGTGCGCGGCCCCGGGGGCCCACGCGAGCGGGACCGCGCCCGGGAGGGCGAGGGCGATCAGGAGAGGAAGGGAGCGGATGAACCGCGGGGGGGCATGGCCCATGGGGACGGCTCCAGACGTCAAGGGTGGCGCTCCAGCACCGGCCGGGGAGGATACCGGCAGGAACGTGGCCCGCGGTCGCCCATCCGTCAAGGCGTTGTCAATGTGGCGGCGCAGGGCGCGCCGAACTTCGGGGAACAGCCGCGCCTCTCCTGCACAAGCGTGGCCTGCATCTGGCGTGTGCGGCGTGCCGCCCGTCCGCGGACGTGGCATGATGGGGGCGTGGAGATCCGGAGATGAGCTCGTCGCGTCTCGTCCATCGCATCGCCGCCGCGGGGCTCACCCCCGAGGCCGCCCGTACCTTCGCGGACGGGCTGCGGGCCGTGGCTGGGCAGGATCTCGCCGAGGGCAGCGCGAAGGCCGCGTTGATCACGCGGCTGATGGGCGCGGTGGCGCAGGCGCCGGACACGGCGCCGCTCGAGGCGCTCTGGCCCCACGCCGAGCTGTTTTTGCAGGCCTGCGTGACGGTGGCGGTGGCAGATGGCCAGTACCGCGTAGAGGAGGCCCGGGCCGTGAGCCAGCTCGCGCACCGGCTCGGCTTCTCGGCGCGGCAGCTCGCCCGCCTCGAAGAGCAGCTGTTCGCAGACCTGCAAGCGCGCGGTGCGAGCCGCTTGCCGGCCCGGCCCGCCACCGTCCACGACGCGACGGCCCTCCCCGAAGACGACGAGCGGACGGAGCAGGCGGCCCGTCCCGTCCGGCCGGCGCGGGCCTGAGGCGCGCGGGGGCTCAGAGCCCGGTGGTGCCGAGCAGGTAGAGGGCGCCGGCGTCTTCTTGGCCCGTGGCGTCCTGGAACGGGGCGCCCACGAGCAGGTCCGGGAGGGCGTCGCCGTCGATGTCCGGCACGGCGGACACCGACCAGCCGGCTTGGTCCCCTTCGGCCTCGCCGAGCAGGCCCACGCCCGCGGTGTTCAGGTAGAGGGTGCCGCTGGTGGGGGTGGTGACGAGGAAGGCGGCCCCGGCGTTGAGCCCCGCGCTGTCCTCCACCGACGCGCCGATCAAGATGTCCGGAGCGCCGTCGCCGTCGCGGTCCCCGGCGCCCGCGACCGCCGTGCCCGCGTGATCGCCGGCGAGGCGCCCCAGCACGCGCGAGAGCCCCTCCGCCGGCCCAACCCCGAAGGCCGGACCCGCGAGCAGCACCACCGCGCCGGCGCCCACGCCCGCGGTGTCGTCGTCCGGCGCGCCGACCGCGAGGTCCGGCAGCCCGTCCCCGTCGGCGTCTCCGATGAGGGCGAGCGCGCCGCCCAGGCCCGCCCGCGGCGCCGTGCCCGACCACGCGCCGTCGGCGGACGCGGCGCCGTACGGCCCGGCGAGCGGACCGGCCCACACCAGCACGCGCCCGCGCCCGGCATCGTGTCCCTGTTCGGCGATGATGACGTCCCCGAAGCCATCACCGTCGAGATCACCCGCCGCCATCGCCCGCCCGAACAGCCCCTCCGGGCCGCCGCCCGTGAGGCGCGCGGCGGCGTCCGCGAAGCGCTGCGTCCCGCTGCTGGTGCCCGAGATGAGCGCGACGGCGGGCGTCTCGAGAGACGGCGCCGCAGCGAGGAGGTCTGGCAGGCCATCGCCGTCGAGGTCTGCCCCGCCGGCGACGCTGAGGCCCACCTGGCCGCCGATCTCCCCGCCGACCAAGCGGGCGTGGGCCCCGCCGGGGGCGGCGCCTTGCAGCGGGCCGCGCCACAGCAACGCCGCCCCGGCGTCCACGCCCCCCGCGGTGTCCCCCGGGACGCCGGCCCAGAGGTCGTCGAAGCCGTCGCCATCGACGTCGCCTGCGGCCACCAGGGCCTGGCCCAGGCGCCCGCCGAGGGCCGCGCCGCCGATGGACACCCGGGCGTCCGCGGGGCGGGCGTCGGCCGCAAAGGGCAGGGCGACCACCAGGATGCGCCCGGCGTCGGAGCCGGCGGCGGCGTCGCCGGGGAGGCCGAGGGCGATCTCGGGCGCACCGTCGCCGTCGCTGTCGAGGGCGCCCGACAGCGCGTGGCCGACGCGTTGCCGCGCGCTGTCTCCGCGAAGCCGAGCGTCGGCGGCGCTGAGCGGGCGACAGGCCGTGGGATCCGTTGCGCCGTCGCAGTCGTTGTCCCGGCCGTCGCAGCGCTCGGGCGCGCCGGGGTGGGTGAGGGGATCGGCGTCGTCGCAGTCGGCGTCGGCCCGCGCGGGGAGGTGGCCCTCCAGCGCGTCGCAGTGGAGCACCTCGGCGGCGTCGGGCTGCTTGAAGCCGTCCCCGTCTCCGTCTGGAGCCCAGGCCTCCAGCACGCCCTCATCGACCCGGCCATCGCAGTTGTTGTCGAGGTGGTCGCAGGACTCCGCGCGGCCGGGCGCAACGTCGGGGTTCTGGTCGTCGCAGTCCGGTCCCGCGGGGGCGCCGTCCCCGTCGCGGTCGATGGAGGCGGGCGCCTCGGGGGCGGGGATGCGCTGCGGGCTGCCGCAGGCCAGGGTGAACGCGGCCAGACCCAACCATGCGTGCGGGCTCACGAGGGCCTCCGGGCAGGCCGCGGAGGGGGGCGCGGCCTCAAATATGGTACATCGGCCCCGGGCGCCGCGGGGGCGGGCCGGCCGGGTGGTCTGGGCGGGAGACCTGGGTGGCAAATGCGAGCTGGTCCAAGGTCGTCGCGCGGAGCACCGCGAAGACCGCCCCGTCGACTCGCTCCCAGAGCGGGGCGAGACGTTGGGCGATCGGCGCATCGGCCCCCGGGTCGGCCCGGCAGAGCTGCACCGGGCCGTCGAGGGCCGTGGTGATGTCGGCGAGGGCGATGTCCGCCGCGGAGCGCGCGAGCCGGTAGCCGCCGCGCGCCCCCGGCGTGCTCACCAGCAGGCCCGCGCGCTTGAGCTCGGCGAGGATCTGCTCCAGATACTTGGCCGGGATTTGCTCGCGCCGCGAGATCTCCCCGGCGGAGAGGACCTCCTCGCCCAGCTGCTCAGCGAGCAGCACCATGGCCCGCAGCCCGTATTCGGTGCGGGAGGTGAAGGGCATCAGCGCTCCTGGGCGCGCGCGCGCTCGAGGGCGGCCCGCAGGCGGGCGTCTTGCGGGTGGGCGGCCACGGCGACCCCGAGGACCTTCACCGCCTCGTCCACCTCGCCCCGCGCGAGGTACAGGTTGCCGAGCACCAAGGCAGCGTCCGGGCTGTTCGGCAGCAGCTCCACCGCCGCCCGCGCATGGCCGAGCGCGCGGTTGGCGTCTCGGGTGCGGCCGTACAGGCGGGCAAGCGCGAGGTGCCCCTCGCCCCGGCGCGCGTCCAGCTCGACCGCGCGGCGGCCGGCCGCCACGGCGAGATCCAGGTTTCCCGCACGCTCCCATGCGACGGCAACCGCCACCCACGCGCCGGCGTCGGTGGAGGCCGCGGCGGCCTCCTGCACGGCCTGCGCCACCGCGCGGAGATCTCCCGAAGCCTCGCGCGCGCGGACGAGGTCCCCCAGCACCGCGGCGCGCTCCGCGTCGCGCTCGGCGGTGGACCACCCGTCGGAGCGGCGATCCACGCGCATGACCCCGACCGCGGACTCGCCGGCGAAGAAGGGGGGGAGCTTGAGGGCCGCCTCCAGCTCGACGGCGGCCCGCGCGTTGTCGCCCGCCGCGAGCCACGCACGACCCAGATCCCGCGCGTAGAGGCCCTCTTCGGGGTAGACCGCGCGAAGACGCGCCGCCCGCCGCGCCGCGCCCTCGGCGTCGCCCCCTGCCGCCACGCGCGCCGCGCCGGCCG
>JBEIVK010000426.1:0-3985 GCA_040373935.1 Alphaproteobacteria bacterium | reverse complement strand
TCGACTCCTATAGCATTTCACTGACCATTACCTGTGCATCGATCCTTGGATCTTTGCCTTGTTTTGACTAAGTGAGACCGCTCCTCCGCCGAACCACTCATCTTCCGCCGTTACTCGCCATCTTCACACCGCTCCTTTCCCGATCATGGACCCCAATCTCGCCCCCTCGTTCGCCGATCTGCTCGCAGCAGATTCGGACTTTGTGATGCCCACCACCGACAAAGATGTCCAGGCGGCCCTCGATTCCTTCGGGGCTATTTTCAAGAAGACCAGGGGGGACGCGAACATTGCAGTCCGCGCTGAGCTGCTGGCCGGGCTGGCCCTGCTCCATACTCACCACCGCGACCTGGCCCCGCTGCTCGCCGTCCTCTCGTCCGCCCAGCAGCTCTGCCTGGCCACCGCCCTCGCTCTCGACTTCCCGACGCTCGGCGCCGACCCGACGTGGCCTACGCTGGTCGCCCGTCGCATCATTGCGAAGAAGGCCCCGGGGCTCACTCCCAAGAAACGCCGACCCGCCGCCGCGGATGCCCCCGAGGGGCAGATCCAGAAGCCCGGCGGCGTGCCCAAACGGCCTCTCCGCCCCGTGCCGGATGCGGACCGCCCACAGAAGAAGATGAAGGATTCGGCCGGGCGTGCCCGGACCTCCGTCAGCGGCGATTCGTCGGCCGGAGATTCCGGAAGCGATGTCGAGCTACCTCAGCCCCCCCCAGCCCCCGGCCGCCCGGGCGCGCCCGGCTTGCTCTTGCCGGCAGCGCTCGGCTGCGGCCCCGCCTTCGACGCCCTGGTCTCCGCCGGTTGCGCGCACCGCTGGGTGGCGACCGAGCTCCTGGAGCAGAGCATCCCGGTTGCTTACCGCTCTCGCCTCTTCTGCGGGCGCCTGTGGACCCCCAAGGCGCGCAACGCATACGATAAGATGATCGCGCGGCAATCCTCCAAGCACCCGGTGTCCAGCCGGCGGGAGGACCCGCGGAATGTCGCCTTTCCTCACCGCCTCACGTTCGCGTACGCGGCCGACGACGGTCTGGAGTTGGATGCGGAGCACCTCCGCCTGGTGTGCGAGGGGGAGCGCCTCTCCGACTGGGCCGGCGTCCCAGGCCGTTTGATCGGCGGCCACACGGCGCGCTCCGAGTTCAAGGCCGCACTCGACGAGCTCCGCACCGCCTGGGAGGCGGTCAGCACCGCGGCTCGCCGCCGGGAACATGTCGGCGCCCCAGCTCTCCAGAACCTCATCGACCTCTTCGTGGTCTTCCTCGAGCGACGCTACGCTCGCTTCGCTGTGGTGCTGCCAGCGGGCAGGCCCCGGGAAGAGATCCTTGCCAACGTGGCGCGCCAGCTCGGCGAGCTTCGAACCTACTTCACAGACTTCAGCCGAGTCCTGGCGGACGGCGCGTCCCGCCTACCCTATGCGGAGCAGGCGCGGTTCGCCGGGGACCGCTACCTGTCCCTGTTCGCGCCAGCAATGCGCCAGATCCTCGATTCCGACTGCGGACGGTCTCCAGCAGACGCCCCACCCGGCGGCGGGGGCAGCTGCGGGTCCGCGGGCACCCCGCCGCCGTCGACCAGGCCGGTCCGCGGCACCCTGCAGTTGCACTCTCCCGCCGTCCCGCCGGCCCGGGAGCCCGCCCCGCCGCCGTACCCCTCGCCCCCGTACACCACGCTGCAGCTGACCCCGTCCGCCTGGCCGCACTTCTCCCCGTACCCGCCCGCCTACGCCAGCTTGGGCTTCCCTACGCCCCCACCCCCGGCTGCTTGCCCGGCATCCTTCGGTCCAGGGCCCTTCGTCTGGGGCGGGTACGGCGGCCCACCCGGCGGCTACCCCCCGGCGCCCGGCGTCGAGCCACTGCCAGACACCCCGCCGGCGCCCCCCTCGTACCGCGCCCCGGCCTCGGTCAAGGCCGAACCCGGCCCCTCGCGCACCAGGAAGGAGGGGACGGGGGACGGGTCTTCTGGCGGACTATGACTGCCGGAGTCGCCGGAGTCAAGGGTGGCGGCCACTACTCCCCCGACACCGGCTGCCGTCCCCCTCGCCCCGGGCTCTGCGCGGCCCCCGGCCCGCCTCGCGGACTTGCTGGCCCTGGCCGCCCGCTGGCCGCAGCTGGACGAGCTGCGGGCTGCAGCCGGGGCACGGCGCGGCACCAGCTGCCACAACCGGCGCAGGCACGCTATCTCCTCCTTGGTGGTCTGCGCCCGGGCCGAGATGGTGGCGGCGCTCCTGGCACAGCGGGCTCGCCAGCCGGGGAGCCCGATGGCCGACGAAGTCAGCCTGGCGGTAGTGGTCCTGTGCGGCCAGGCTCGGCACGAGTCCCTGCTCTCCCTTCTCACCGGCGGTCTCCGTATCCTCGCGCCGGGCTGGTCCCTCGGCACCCAGCTCCTCAGTGAGGCCGAGGCGGGACTGCGCTCGGTCGTCGCACCTCCCGTGGTCTTCGGGCCCGCGACGCTGCCGGCCGATCTCTACTCGGACCCCTCCGGCGAGCCGCTCGACTTCGCGTTCTCCTCTTTGCTCTTCGGCGAGGCCCTCGCGGCCGGGTGGCCGTGGACCCTCGCCCTGCGGCTCTTCGCGGGCCTCGGCCGAGGGCGCGCCTGCCGCCGCGGCCGAGGCTTCCTACCGGATCGCAGCAAGGTTGCCCCCCCCGGCAGCTGCTGGCTGGCTGGCTCGCTGGCCTCGGCGGCCGATCCGGCCACGGTGGCCACAGTGTTCTTCGACGATCTCGGTGTGGTCTACGTGGGCTGCACACGGCCCGTCTTCGGCTCGCCCGCCCGGCTGCGAGGACCGCTCCCCACCTGGCTCGTGCAGAGCCGCACCCGCTGGCTGCCGGACTACGTGCGGCTTGCGCGGGACTCGGGCGGCATGCCCATCTACCCGGCCGGACACGTCACTGATCTGGTCGAGCGGCGACACGTTTGGGAACGGCTCATCCTGATGGACGGCGTAACGCGGGCCATCGTGTCGGGGAAACTGTGCTACCCGCGCACCTGCTGGCGCATCACCCCGTCCTACCTCCCCAACCACAAGAGCTGGGAGGTGGCCGCGGTGAAGGCAAAGCTCGGCGAGAAGCTCGCGCGGTACTTCTGCCAGGGGGCGATCGAGTTCGTCGCGCCCGGCATGGTTCTGCCCACCATCATCGAACCCAAAGGGGCGGTCCCCAAGAAGGGCAAGGACTTGTTCCGCGACATCGCGGACGGCCGGGAAGGGAACAAGTCGATCGCCGACTGGGGCTCGCGCCTCTTCACGGCACGCGACCTGGCGGCGGCGCTGTCGTGGCGGGACATCGTGCACGGCTTCGACGTGAACGACGGTTATCACATCTCCCCTTTCCCCGGCTGCACCGGGGAGCTGGTCCTCGGCTTCGGAGTCGTGGACGTGCGGCGCATCTTCGACGGCGATCCAGACTTCGAGCCGCCCACGGTCCTGGGGGAGGACGGCTCAGAGCAGCCGGCTCCGGGCCCGCACGGCCCGCAGATCCGCTTCATCTTCGGCTGGCGTTTGCACCTCGGCTGTTGGCCCGGCGCCTGCAGCCACACCTGCGACAAGTCCTACTGCGGAATGTACTTTGACGGCTGCGTCGCGCGGTGGGCCGTGGCCCACTTCGGCCAGAAGCCAGCCGGCTGCCCGCTCAACTGCATCGCGTTGTGCCTGCTGCGCCACGCCGCGCTGCGCGGCGCGAATACCGGCGAACTACGGGGAGCTTCAGACCGCTCCATGCTGGGGGTCGTGTGGGTGGACGACTTCGTCTTCCACAAGCGGGTCCAGTGGCACGAGGCCTGCGGCGGTCTCGCCGGCGGCTGCCTGGTGTGCGGCCGCGGCCTGGCGGCCGCTATCGTGCTGGATGAGTGGTGGATGGACCTGAACCGGCAGCTGGGCGTGTCGCTCAACGATGATAAGCACCAGCGCTGTAAACAGGCGGTGGAGTACGCTGGCTTCCTCTTCGACACGTCCCGGGGCCTGATGCTCGTCTTGCCGGACAAGCAGTTGCTCCTGCTGGAG
>JBEIVK010000311.1:0-5057 GCA_040373935.1 Alphaproteobacteria bacterium | reverse complement strand
GCTCTACGCGCCCACGGCGCAGCGCGTCGGCCGCGTCTCGGAGATCTGGGGCGGGCTCAACGGCGCCGGCGGCTGGGGGCGCTTCGACGCGGGCGGCCTCGCGCGCGGCGGCTACCTCGAAGGCATCGGCGTCAGCCCGGTGCCGGCCGCCACTGGGGTCGCCTGGGCGGGCGTGCTCGCCGTCCCGGACCCGCTGCGGCTCCGTCTCGGCCTGGATCTCCTGGGCATGACCGCCCGGCGGGACCTCATCGCCATCGCCCCGGGCAGCGGCGGCGTGTACAGCCCGCACCGGTTCACCACCAGCGCGCTGCGCGCCGACCTCGCCGTCCCCGCCGGCGATGTGCGCGTCTGCGCAGGGGGCGCTGCCGGGCTCCGCGGCGAGCGGCTCACGCCCGACGGCCCGCTGCGCCGCAGCGTGTTGTGGGCCGGCCAGGTTGGCGCATCGGCCCGCGCGGGGGAACACTGGTCCTTCGGCGTGGACCTCCGCGGCGAGCGCGCGTCCACCGACTGGCGTCAACATGTCGCCAGCGTGCGCATCGCCCGCGGGGCGCCCGTCGCCGCGGCCCCCGCCGACCCCAGCCTCCCCGGCTCCCTCCACTCCACGCTTCCGCCCCGCGCGGCCCTCTGCCCCTCCGAAGGAGGCTCCCCATGACCCCGCTCCGCTCCTTCTGCGCGCCGGCGCTGCTCGTTGCCCTCGCGGCCTGCGGGACGCCGCTGGACCCGCCCGGCACACCCTTGGACACCGCCGTCGACACCGGGGGCGCCGACGGCGGCAGCGGCGGCGACGGCGGCAACGGCAGCGGCGACGACGGCGGCAACGGCAGCGGCGGCGACGACGGCGACGACACCGTCATCCCCGACGAGGACGGTGACTTCCTCTTCGGTGACCAGACCCTCCGCCTCGACATCACCCTCTCCGACGCCGCCATCGCCGCCCTCTCGGCCGCCCCCCGGGAGGAGGTCGAGGCCACCCTCGGCTTCCAGGGCGAGGAGTGGCGCGCCGGCGTGCGCCTCAAGGGCAGCACCTCCTTCCGCGACCTCACCGAGAAGGCGTCGTTCAAGGTCGACGTCCACGCCTTCGACGAAGAGCAGCGCTTCTATGGCTTCAAGCGCCTCACGCTGAACAACATGATCCAGGACCCGACGATGTCCTCGGAGCACCTCAGCTACCGCCTGCACGGCCTCCTCGGTCACCCCGCACCCCGCCACGGCTACGCCAACGTCTACGTCAACGGCGAGCGCTTCGGCCTCTACACCCTCGTCGAGACCGTGGACGAGCAGTTCATCGACCGCCACTTCCCCGACGACGACGACGGCGTGCTCTTCGAGGGCGGCTACGGCGGCGACTTCAACGAGGGCTGCGCCCCGCTCTTCCAGCTCCAGGAAGGCGACGAGGCCAACGTCGGCGTCCTGCAGGCGCTCATCGACGACGTCGAGGCCAGCACCCCCGACACCTTCCCCGCGGTGCTCGCCGCCCACTTCGACACCGACGCGCTCCTCGACGTCTGGGCTGTCGAGATCGTCAGCTCCAACGACGACGCCTACACCACCCTCGGCAACAACTTCTACGTCTACTACGCCCCTCTCGCCGCGCGCTGGGCCCTCATCCCCTGGGGCACCGACCAAGCCTTCCAGGGCGACGAGCCCTTCCCCACGGAGCTCGGCGGCGCCCTCGCCGAGCGCTGCCTCGCGTCCCCTGCCTGCGCGTCCGCCCTCGACGCCCGCATCGACCACCTCCTCGGCGTCTGGGACGACGCGGGCTTCGCCGACTGGGCCACCGCCGAGGCGGACCGCATCGAGTCCGACTGCCGCACGGATCCCCGCAGCGATTGGGGCGACTACGGCTGCCGCGACGCCCTCGCGGCCTTGCGCGACTGGGTCGCCGCTCGTCCCGCGGTCGTCCGCAGCCGCTGAGGCGGGGCGTGCCCCCCGCTGCGCGGGGGTCGGGTGTCCGCCGGGGTCGGCGCTCCCGCGCCTCCGTGCCGCCGGCGGCGGCACCGGCGCCCGATGGGCGCCGCCCTCTGGCCCCCCTCACGCGGGATCGCCACCCCGGCGCCCCGCGGCCGTCCGGCGCCCTCCGCATCCCGGCGATCGCGTACGGTGGTCACGCGTCCAGGTGGCGCCCCGCTGCGACGCCCCGTTAGCCGCGTCGCGCAGGCTGGGGCGGTTTGTTCGTCCCCACTCTTTTGCCTCCGTTCGGCCACGCCGATCCGTCGCTGGCCGGACCTGACCCCGCTCGAGCCCCCCTGACGCACATCCCGCCCGTCCCCGCCCGCACGCCGCCGACCGAGGTCGCGTTGTGGGTGTTGTGTGGGTTGTTGCTGGTGGTCTTCGCGGTGATGGACCTCCCCCTGGAGGGGCAAGCCGTGCTCGCCGCCGCCACCGTGGCGGTGGGGCTGTGGATCGCGGCCCGCGCGCCGGAGGTTCGCCACGCGTTGGCGTTCCTGTCTGTGGCCGTGAGCGCCCGCTATCTCTACTGGCGGGTCACCCAGACCCTCGAGATGCCGGGCTGGGCGGACGGTTTTGCGGGTGTTGCCCTCTTGTCCGCTGAGCTCTACGGCTTCGCCGTGATGGGCCTCGGCTACCAGCAGACCTTGGTGATGCGGCCGCGGCGCCCGGTGCCGCTGCCGCCGGACCCGAGCACCTGGCCCCACGTCGACGTCTTCATCCCCACCTACAACGAAGATGTGGATCTCGTGGAGCGCACGCTCATCGGCGCGTTGGCCATGAACTACCCGCGCCACGAGGTTCACCTGCTCGACGACGGCCGGCGCCCGGCGATGCAGGCGCTGGCCCAAAAGTTGGGGGTCACCTACCACATTCGGGGGGACAACAAGCACGCCAAGGCGGGCAACATCAACGCCGCCCTCGCCCGCACGCGGGCGCGCCCGGCGGGGGCCTTGGTGGCCATCTTCGACTGCGACCACGTCCCCGTGCGGAGCTTCTTGCGCGTGACGGCGGGCGCCTTCGTGGCGGACCCGCGCCTCGCGCTCGTGCAGACGCCGCACTACTTCTACAACCCCGATCCCTTCGAGCGCAATCTGTCGCTGTCGGCGGCCACGCCCTCCGAGAACGCGATCTTCTACCACGCCGTCCAGATCGGCAACGACTTCTGGAACAGCGTGCTGTTCTGCGGAAGCTGCGCGCTCATCCGGCGAACGGCCCTGGAGGAGGTCGGCGGCATCGCGGTGGAGACCGTCACCGAAGACGCGCACACGTCCCTCCGCATGCTGGCCCGCGGGTGGCGCTCGATGTACCTGGACGTGCCGCAGGCCGCCGGGCTGGCCACCGAGCGCTACGGCATCCACGTCGCGCAGCGCATCCGCTGGGCCCGTGGCATGACGCAAATCCTCCTATTGGACAGCCCCCTCACGAAGCCGGGGCTGAGTTGGCCCCAGCGCACGGCCTACCTCAACGCCATCCTGCACTTTCAGCTGGGCTTGTTCCGCATCATCTTCGTGCTTGCGCCCCTCTCCTATCTTTTGCTCGGGTTGCGCCCGCTCTCGGCCGATCCCGTGGAGATGGTGGTCTTCGCGGTGCCGCACATGGCGCTCGCGGTCGCGGGTGGCGAGGTCACCAGCCGCGGCATGCGCCACGCGTTCTGGTCCGAGGTCTACGAGGCGGCCCTCGCGCCCTACACGATGCTGGTCACGGCCATGGCCTGGGTCAACCCGCGCCACGGCACCTTTAACGTGACGACGAAGGGCGCCACCCTCGACACCGTGCGCTTCGATTGGCGGGGTGCGGCGCCCAACCTTGTGCTGTTGGGTCTCTGCGTCGTGGGCCTCCTGGCGGCGCCCGTCCGCGCGCTGGCGGTGCCCGAAGAGATGGGAGCCATCCTCCTCACCACCTTTTTCTGTGGGTACAACACGCTGGTCATGGCGGCGGCGGTGGCGGTGGCGCTGGACCGCCCGCAGCAGCGCCGGGCGCACCGCGTCGCGCGGTCGTACCCCGTGCAGGTGTCAGACCCCGCGACGGGCGCGTTGCTTCGGCTCGGTCAGTCGCGGGACCTCACGGACGCCGGCGTGGGCGTCGTGCTGCACGGCGGCGCCGCGGACGACCTCCCGCGCGCGGTGCGGGTGTCCTTGCAGGTGGACGGGGTCTGGTCCCCGCCGATGGACGCCCGCATCGCGTCCCGTGGCACGGAGGGCGGGAAGGTCACCCTCGGCATCGCGCTCACGCCCGAGGCCGCCGAGGCCCACCGCCGCACGCTGGTCGAGGCCATGTTCTCCGCGCCGGACAGCTGGCGGGTCGATGCGCAGCCGGTGCGGGCGTCCGTGGCGTTGCTCAACCTGCTGCGGTCGCCGGTGCGCGCCGCGTGGAGCCTGCGGGCCGGCCGGGGGGCGCGGTGAGCGCGCCGTGGATCTGCGTGGCGTGCGGCCTGCGGCAGGACGCCGCCGCGCTGAGCTGCCGAAACTGCCGGGCCGCCCACCCAGACCACCCCGAGCTCGGGGCGCGCGACGACGAGCTGGAGATCCCCATCAGCACTCCCCTTCGGGCGGCGGTGCAGGTGGTTGGCCTGCTGGCCTTCGCGTCCCTGGGTGCCCTCGCCATCCAGCGCAGCGCGCGGCTCTCGGGTGTTCCCGGCCCGTCCGAGCAGGTCGTGCGGGTGGACGCCGTGGCGCCGCTGCGGGCGCTGGCCGACGCGCTGGACGCCCGCGTGGCGGGCCTCGAGTCGGGTCAGTTGTCGGCGGAGCGCGCGCCATTGGCGTCGTTGCGGTCTGCCGCCGGGCTGGATGCCGCGCTCGCGGGCCCACCCCGGGTGCGCCGCCTGGCCGCCCACGCGGAGCGCTGTGTGGCCGAGCTCGCTGCCGCTGAGCGGCTCACACCCTTCCTTCCTCCGTCCCAGCGCGCGGCCCAGGCCGCGCGCGTCCGCGCATCGCTGGGGCAGCTTCGAGAGGCGCTCGACGGTTCCGATGACACATAGCTCCCTTCGCTCGTTGCTGTTGCTGCAGGTGTCGGTCGGGCTCGTGGCCGCCGCCGGCGTGTCCGTCGCCTTCGCCACGCCGGACCTCCCGCCCGTCGGGGCGCCGCCGGCGCCGACGCCCCCGCCCCCG
>JBEIVK010000687.1:0-2538 GCA_040373935.1 Alphaproteobacteria bacterium | reverse complement strand
GGCGCGGCCGCTACGTCGAGTTCAACCTGCTGTACGACCGCGGCACCCTCTACGGCCTCCAATCCGGTCGGCGCGTCGAGTCGGTGCTGGCGTCGCTGCCGCCGCGGGTGGCCTTCGCGCGGCCAGCGGCCGATGACGCGGATGAGTCCGCCTTCCTCGCCCGGTATCGCCGCCCTTGGGATTGGGCCGGAGGGCCGCCCCCAGCCGCTCCCTGACCCCGCCCGACGCGCCGTTGTCATGGACTCGTCACACCCACCCGGCGGCCCAGCGGATACCCCCCCAAAGATAGCCAGCAACCCGGTGGTGCCCATGTTCGCGACAGCCCTTCTCATGTGCAAGGTGGACGAAAAAGACGTCGACCTCATCCGCGCGGTCGAGGCCGGCGCCACGGCCCTCGGCATCAAGAAGCTGCTCGTCGCCCACATTCACAACCAAGATCCGCTGCCCGCCCCGCTCGTTGGCTTGGTCGAGCCGCCGCCGCCGCCCCGCCCGCCCGAGTTGGACGACGCGGTCGTGCGCCTCTCCGCCGCGCTGCCGGGCATCGAGGTCGAGGGCGTCGTGCGCGCCGGCCCGCCCGAATACGTGCTCGCCCAGCTCGTGGACGAGTTCTCGGTGGACCTCTTCATCATGGGCCGCAACCCGTCCCAGGGCACCAACCCGGGCTGGGGCAGCGCCTCTCGCAAGCTGCTGCGGCTCACCACCTGCTCGGCGCTCGTCGTGCCGCGCGGCGCCACGCTGGACCTCAGCTCCGTCGTCGTCGGCCTCGACTTCAGCCAGTACAGCACCATGGCGCTGGCCGTCGCCTCCCAGGTCGCGGGCCACGTCAAGGCCGTCTACCAGTTCGACGCCAAGGTCCCCGCCGCCGGCGGCCTCAAGGAAGAGCCCTTCCGCCAGCAGGTCGAGCAGCGCGCCCGCGAGCACCTGGAAAAAGACATCCTCCCCTGGCTCCCGCGCGGCGCCGCCCCCGAGCTCATCATCCACCCCGGCGGCAAGGTCGCCGAGGCCCTCTTCGAGCACGCCGGGATGCGCCCCATCATCATGGGCAGCCGCGGCCTCACCCCGCTGGCCGCCATGCTGCTCGGCTCCTCGGCGGACCGCGTGGCCGGGCGCAGCCCCGGCCCCGTGCTCATCGTCCGCAAAAAAGGCAACCACATGGGCCTGCTCGCCGGGCTCTTCCACCGCTCCTGAGCGAACCCACAATGTCCGCTTCCCTCCAGCCCTTTGGCGGCGACACCACCGACAGCGAGCGCACCCTGGGCCTCGCCGTCCACCTCGCCACCTTCGTCATCCCGCTCATCGGCCCGCTCGCGGTCTACGTCTTCAAGAAGGACGAGAGCCGCTTCCTCGCCTACCACGCCGTCCAGGCCGGCCTCTTCCAGCTCATCGTCGCGCTGGCGGGCACCGTCACCTGCGGCGTCGGGTTCTTGCTGCTCGTGCTGCCGATCTGGGTCGGCCTCAAGGCGCAGAAGGGCGAATGGGCGGGCTACCCGCTCATTGACGGCTTCGGCAAGGGAGACTGACAAGCAGCGCCCCCGCGCAGGAGGGAAGCCCTCCCGCGCTGGACGCCGCCCCGCTGCGGACTGCGGCGCTCAGCCGCCGTAGAACAGCACCGCGCCCGACTGGGTGTTGTGGAAGGCGCCCACGCCGAGGATGGCCACTCCGCGGGCGACCTCACGGGCCCAGCGCTCGCCCTCCGCGCCCTCGCCCGACACCGAGATGCGCAAGTCCGAGTTGCGGAGCACCGGCCCCAAGTCGCCCGAGGCGCCGTCGACCAGCGACGCCGACGGCGCCACCTGGAAGCCCACCGACACCGCCGCCCCGTTGACCTCGACGGCCAGCGTGCCGCCCACCTGATCCAGCCCGGACTCCGTGCGCAACGCGACGCGATCGCCGCGCGAGCTGAGCGCGCGCGACACCTGCGCGGCGGTGGGGAGCCGATCACGACGAACGAAAGCGCAGAAGGTAGAAGCCACGGTGACGCTCCGCGTATGCGAGCACGGGTTTGGCCCGACTCCTATCCGGCCCGAACGGCCGCCGCCGCCCCTGCCGCCCCATTCTGCCGCCGCCGGGGTAGGAGGGTCCGTCTCCCGGGAGCGCCCATGGCCTTCGTCGTCACCGAAGCCTGCGTCAAGTGCAAGTACACCGACTGCGTCGCCGCCTGCCCGGTCGACTGCTTCCGCGAAGGGGTCGACTTCCTCGTCATCGACCCGGGCGAGTGCATCGACTGCGGCGCCTGCGTCCCCGAGTGCCCCGCCAAGGCCATCTTCGCCGAGTCCGACGTCCCGGACGGCCAGCAGTCCTGGATCGCGTTCAACAAGCAGCTCTCGCCCCTCCTGCCCTCCATCAAGGAGGCCAAGGAGGCCCTGCCCGAGGCCGACGCCTTCCGCGAGCAGCTCGGCAAAGCCGCCCTCGTCACGCTGCCGGCCGGCTTCTCCCTCGCCGGCTTCGGCGCCCGCGCCCTGCCCGGCGCTCCCATCGAGGTCGACGCCCCGCCGCCGGTCTCCGCGCCCGCGCCGGTCTCCGCGCCCGCGCCGGCCT
>JBEIVK010000303.1:0-5148 GCA_040373935.1 Alphaproteobacteria bacterium | reverse complement strand
GGCGCCGCGTGCGACGGGCCCAGAAGCGCGCGCACGGACGCCGCCTCGCGGGCGAGCGCCCCCGCGTCCTCACCGGCCGCGCGCAACAACGCGGCCTCGGCCGGGGAGCAGGGGCCAGCGCCGGCGGACAACCATGCGGATTCGAGGGGGCTCAAGCTCATGGGCGGCTCCAGGGCCGGGGCGGGCGTGCCGGGCAGACGCGCGACGGGCCCGCGCATTCGACGACGACGCCCACGGTGCCGCGGATCATCCGCCGTGCTCGTCGCGGAGCGCGGCCTGGAGCTTCTTGCGGGCGTAGAACAGGCGGCTCATCACCGTGCCCTCGGGGATGTCCATCACCTCCGCGATCTCCTTGTAGGCGAGGCCGTCCACCTCGCGGAGGATGATGATCTGCCGCTGCTCTTCCGGCAAGTCTGCGAGGGCGGCCTCGATGCGGGCCTGGAGCCGCGAACGCTCCAGGGCGCGGCTCGGGCTCTGGGCGTGGTGGGCGAAGCTGATGACGCCATCGGAGTCCTTGGCGGCGATGCCCTCGTCGAAGGCCTCGGCCCGCCGAACCTTCTGGCGCCGCAAGAAGTCGATGGAGACATTCATCGCGATGCGACAGAGCCACGTGTAGAACGACGCGCCAAACCGAAAGCGCGCGAGGTTCTGGTGGGCCTTGACGAAGGTGTCCTGGGCGAGATCCCGGGCGTCCTCCGGGTTGCGCACCATGCCGTAGCAGACCCCGTAGATGCGCGACTGGTAGCGCTCGACGAGGCCCTTGTAGGCGTAGGCGTCGCCGTCCAGGGTGGCGCGCACAAGCTCGTGGTCCGGCTCCCAATCGGGATCGCCGCCGGTGGCGCTGCCCAGCAAGGGCCATGCAGCGAGCAGCGGGAGCAAGGCACCCGCGAACGAGAACAGCTCACCGGGCGAGACCATTCGACGGCCCTCCGTGCGCGGACGTAGCCCGGCGCAGCGGCGCGCGCCGGCGCGGGCGGAGAGGAAGGGGGCGTAGCGGGGGAAACCTTGGTTTCCCCTGCCCCATGAAGATGAGCAACGGCAGCCGAAGGGCCGGACGCCGGGAGCGGCCTCAGTGGGCGGCGTCCCAGGTGAGGCCATCCCCCGTGTCGACCCCGAGCGGGACCCGGAGTTGGGCGGCGGCGGCCATCTCTTGAGAGACGAGGGCGCGCACGGGCTCGAGGAGCGCGTCGGGGACCTCGAGCACCAGCTCGTCGTGGACCTGCAGCAGCAGGCGCGCGGACGGGAATTCGTCTTGGAGTCTGCGGTGCACGCGGATCATCGCGATCTTGATGATGTCGGCCGCGGTGCCCTGGACCGGCGTGTTGATGGCGATGCGCTCGGCGGCGCCGCGCTCGACGGGGTTGCGGGCGTCGAGGCCGCGCACGGTGCGGCGGCGGCCGAAGAGGGTCTCCGCGTAGCCGCGCGTCTTTGCGGCTTCGACCGCCTCTTCCATGTAGCGCTTGACCTGCGGGGTGCGCGCGAAGTAGGCGTCGATGATGCGCTGGGCCTCGCCCCGCGGGATTTGCAGCTCGTTGGCGAGGCGGAACGCGCTCATCCCGTAGATGATGCCGAAGTTCACGGCCTTGGCGGCGCGGCGCTGCTCGGCGGTGACGAGGGCGGGCATCACGCCGAACACCTCGGCGGCGGTGCGGCGGTGGATGTCCTCGCCGCGGGCGAAGGCCTCGAGCAGCGGTCCCTCGCCGCAGAGGTGGGCGAGGATGCGCAGCTCGACTTGGGAGTAGTCGGCGGACAAGAAGCGGTGGCCGGGGGCCGCGACGAAGCAGTGGCGGATGCGGCGGCCGTCTTCGGTGCGAATCGGGATGTTTTGGAGGTTCGGGTCGTTGGAGGCGAGGCGCCCGGTGGCGGCGACGGCCTGGTGGAACGACGTGTGGATGCGGCCATCGTCGGCGATGCAGCGGGGCAGCGCGTCGACGTAGGTGGACTTCAGCTTGTGGAGCTCGCGGTACTGCAAGATGAGCGCGCAGAGCTTGTCGCCGTGCTCCTCGGCGAGCCGTTCGAGCACGCTGGCGTCCGTCGAGGGGCCGGTGGGCGTCTTTTTGAGGACCGGGAGCTTGCGCTGCTCGAACAGAATGGCCGCGAGCTGCTTCGGCGAGTTGGGGTTGAGAGCGGCGCCCGCCTCCGCGGCGATGTCCGCCTCAAACGCAGCGACCCGCGCGCCAAGCTCAACGGAGAGGGCGTCCAGGGCTGCGGCGTCGACCCCAATCCCGGCGGCCTCCATGTCGGCGAGCACGGGGATGAGCGGCAGCTCGATGTCGCGGTACACCGGCGCCAGCGGCCCGAGCGCGAGGCGCGCGTCGAGCAGGAAGGCGGCGTGGGCGTCTTCGGCCGCGTAGGCGGTCGCGCGGTCGACCGGGACGCGCGCAAACTCCCCGCCGGTGTCCGCCGTGGTGTCGGCGTAGGTGAGCATGCGGTGGCCGAGGTGCGCGAGCGCCATCGCGTCGAGGTTGTGCTTGCGGTCCACGTCGAGGAGGTAGTCTGCGAGCATGGTGTCGCCGTCGATGCCGGCGAGGCCGTGGCCGGCCGCCCGCAGCACCGCATGGTCGTACTTCAGGTTTTGCCCCGTCTTTTTGAGGGACGGGTCACCGAGCAGGGGGAGGAGCGCATCCAGCGCGCCCGGGCAGTTGGGGCCGGGGACGTGCGCGATGGGCACATAGACCGCGAAGTCGGGGTGCCAGCAGAAGGACATGCCAACGATGTGGGCCGCGCGCGGGTTGAGCGAGGTCGTCTCCGAGTCGTAGGCGAAACGACCGGCGGCGCGGAGATCCCGCACGAGCGCCGCGAGGTCGTCGGCCGTGAGGATGGTGCGATAGGCGCTGCGGTCGAGGCCGGCGGGGGCGGCGGCGGGCGCCTCGGCGGCCTCTCCCCCCGACGCCGCGCGCTCGGCGCGGACCTCGGCGAGCATCGTGCGGAAGTTGAACCGCGAAAACGCAGCCTCCAGCGCGGGGAGATCCGCAGGGCGAAGGGGCAGATCGTCGAAGGCGAACGGCAAGTCGAGGTCGCACACCAGGGTGACGAGGCGGCGCGCCAAGGCCACGGTGTCGGCGGCGGCGGCGATGGCCTCGCCGGTTTTCCCGCCGATGGCGGAGGCTGCGGCCAGCACCGCGTCGGCGCTGCCGTATTGCTGAATGAACTTGGCGGCCTTTTTCTCGCCGACACCCGGCACGCCGGGGACGTTGTCGGATGTGTCGCCCATGAGGGAGAGGAGGTCCACGATGCGCTCCGGGCCGACGCCCCAGCGCTCGCGGATCTCGTCGGGGCCCTGGAGGAGCTGCTTGCCGACGTCGTAGAGGCGAACGGTGTCGGTGACGAGCTGGCCGAAGTCCTTGTCGGAGCTGGCGATGACGACCCGCCGCCCGGTGGCGGCTGCGCGAAGGGCGACGGTGGCGATGACGTCGTCCGCCTCCACGCCGTCAATGGCGACGGCGCGCAGCCCCAAGGCCTCGCTCAGCGGGAGAAACTCGGGCCACTGCTGGCGGAGGTCCTCGGGCATGTCGGGGCGCTGGCCCTTGTAGTCCGGGAAGAGCGTGTTGCGGAAGCTGAGCCCCTTGTCGAAGACGACGAGGGCATGACTGGGGCGAAACTCGCGGACCAGGCGGCGCAGGAGCCCGGTGTACGCGAAGAGCGCGCGGGTGGGGAAGCCGTCCGGGGCGCGCATGTCCGTCTGCAAGGCGAAGTGGGCGCGGAAGGCCTGGTTGGAGCCGTCGACGAGCAGGACGGTGTCGGCGGGGGCATCGGACATGGGCGGCTCACGGGGGAAGGCGCCGGGCTATCCCGTCGGGGACCGACGGTCGCGGACAGCTTCTGACCGGCGGGGCGCGGGCGCGGCCCCCGGGGCTGGGTTAGGGCCCGGGTCCGCGGAGCGCACCATGACCACCCTCGACGACTCCCTCTTCAACCCCTCCGAAGAACACCGGATGCTTCGCGCGATGGTCGCGGAGTTCGCGCGCAAGGAGGTGGCGCCCCAAGCCGAGCATCAGGACCTCGCCGAGCACCTGAACATCCCGCTGTTCAGGCGCTTGGGCGAGCTGGGCCTGCTCGGGGTCACGCTGCCGACCGAGCACGGCGGCGCCGGCATGGACACCACCGCGGCGGTCATCGTGCACGAGGAGCTGTCAAAGTACGACCCGGGCTTCTGCCTCGCGTACCTCGCGCACTCGATGCTCTTTGTGAACAACTTCTTCCACTGCAGCAGCGCGGCGCAGCAGGAGCGCTGGCTGGCCGACGTGGTGAGCGGGGCGCGCATCGGCGGCATGGGCATGACGGAGCCGGACCACGGCACCGACGTCCTGGGCATGACGACGACCGCCACCCGCACGGAGAGCGGTGGCTACAAGCTGAACGGCAGCAAGACCTACATCACCAACGGCGTCGAAGGCGACATCTTCCTCGTCTACGCCAAGACGGGCAGCGGCATCAGCGCGTTCATCGTGGAGCGCGGCACCCCCGGCTTCACCCAGTCGGCGCACATCCCCAAGATGGGCATGCGGGCCTCGACCATGGCCGAGCTCGTGTTCCACGAGTGCGAGATCCCGGCGTTTAACCTGCTGGGCCGCGAGGGCGACGGGCTGACGCACATGATGCGCAACCTGGAGATCGAACGGCTGACGCTCGCCGCCATGAGCGTGGGCATCGCGCTGCGGTGCGTCGAGCTGATGGTCACCTACGCGCAGGACCGCCAGGCCTTCGGGCAGCCCATCAACCGCTTCGGCCAGATCCAGCGGTACATCGGGGATTCCTACGCCATGACGGAGGCGGGGCGCTGCCTCGTCTACAACGAGGCGCGCTCCGTGGGTCCGGGCCTCCGCAACCGCATCGGCTCCGACGCGGCCAAGCTGTTTTGCGCGCCGATGGGCAAGACGGTGGCCGACCACGCGATGCAGGTGCTCGGCGGCGCCGGCTACTGCCGCGAGTACCACGTGGAGCGCCTGCTGCGGGACGCGAAGCTGCTGGAGATCGGCGGTGGCACGCTGGAGAGCCACCAGAAGAACCTCACGAAGGACTTGACGAAGCGCTTCTGCGGCTGAGCGCGGCCCGCACCGCATCCGACAGGGCGGGCGGCGTGGGCGCGGCGGCGACCGCCGCCGCAGGGCGCCCGAGCGCCGCGAGGGCCGCGGCCGTCGTGGGGCC
>JBEIVK010000546.1:0-3260 GCA_040373935.1 Alphaproteobacteria bacterium | reverse complement strand
CGACACCCCGGCGGGACGGTGGAGGATCTCCCAGGTGACGAGGGCGCACCAGGTGACGGCGCTGAGCCCGCCCACCGCGACCGCGACCGGCAGCAGCCCGGCGGCGACCAGACCGACGGCCGCCACCCCGCCCGCGACGGCGGGGAACGCGTGGAGCGGCCGGAAGGCAGCGTGAAGCGCGCGCTCGAGCAGGGGAGAGTCCACACCGCCGCTTAGCACGCCGCCCCGCGGTTTGCCGGCCTCGCAGCCCGGGCGCGTGCGGCCGGGTGGCGGGACACCGGGGACCGGCGCGGCGATGTCCGGGGCGGCCTTCGTGGCCCGGCGGGGAGGCCCGCGCGGCGGGGCCACCCGGGGGAGCGTTGCGAGGGGGCGGAGCCCCCTTGCCCCCCGAACCGGCCGAGCCGGAACCGGGACCGCCCGGGGCCGCGCCTCAGGCGACGGGCACGCCGATGACGAGGACGGTGACGTTGTCCTTGCCGCCGCCGTGGTGGGCGGCGCGCACGAGCTCGCGGCAGGCGACGCGCGGATCCTCGTAGTGGTTGAGGATGGACTCGATGTCTTCGTCTTCGACTTCGCCCCAGAGGCCGTCCGAGCAGAGGAGGAGGCGGTCGCCGGACTCGAGCTCGACGGAGAAGATGTCGATCTCGACGTTGCGCTCGGTGCCGACCGTGCGCAGCAGGACGTTGCTGTGCGGGTAGTGGCGGGCGTCCTCGCGGGAGAGGCGGTTTTGCTCGACGAGGCGGGCGACGAGGGAGTGGTCCTTGGAGACCTGGTGCAGGACGCCGTCGCGCAGGAGGTAGGCCCGGGAGTCGCCGACGTTGGCGACGTAGGCCTGGCGGCCTTCGTGCACGAGGCAGGCGACCATGGTGGTGCCCATGTCGCTGCCGATGGACTCCGAGTGGTCCTTGATGGCGTTGTTTCCGCGCTGGAAGCTGTCTTCGAGGATGCGCTCCAGCACTTCGGGGCCGAGGTTGCCGGCGGCCTGCAGGCGGTTGCGGCCCTCGTGGCAGATGGTGGCGACGGCGATCTGGCTGGCGACCTCGCCCTTGTCGTGGCCGCCCATGCCGTCGGCGACGACGAACAGATGGGTGTTGCCGCGCAGGTGCGCCCAGCCCCAGTTGTCTTCGTTGAGGGCGCGGATGAGGCCGAGGTCCGTCATGGCGGCGACGGAGCGCGGGATGGCGAGGGGGGCCTCGCGCAGCAGGGCTTCGAGGGCGCGGCCGAACGCGAGGGGCGAGGGATACGCGCCCTCCTCGGCGGCGAGGAAGAAGTCGTGCAGGCGCACGCAGCTCACGCCGGTGAAGCGGCGCAGGATGGCGGCGAGCCAGGGGACCTCGAGCCCGCGATCCGCCTCGGGGACGGCGCCGTCGTGGACGCCAGCGATGCCGGGATCGAACAGGACGATCTCGTCGCCGCGGACGAGGAAGTTGCCGCGGGCGAGGGAGTCGAGGGAGACGCCGCGCGCGTGCAGGAAGGCGAGCATGCCGACGCAGCGCTGCGCGATGTAGAGCACGCGCTCGGTGGGGAAGGGCGCCGCCTCGTCCAGGAGGAGCCCCTCGCCCTTCCAGGGGGTGACGGTGCAAAGGACCGGCCCTTGGAAGAACATGTCCACCGCGTTGGCGATGGCGGGATGCTCGATGCGCCGGTGAAAATACTGGACGAAGGGGTCGAAGCCGCTCGCGTCCCAGCGGGCGGCGACGAGGAAGCGCCGCGGGCTGAGGTCGGCCCCGCAGGAGACGCAGCGGCTCTCGTGGCGCGCCGTGTCGTCGCTGCCGCATTCCCAGCAGTAGCGGCGCGGGCGATCCGGGCGATCGTCGTTGGCAAGGTAGATCTGCCGCCCCTCCGCGTAGCGGACGAGCCCTTCGATCGTGTAGTGCTCCGAGAGGTGGAACCCCGGAGGAAAGGGCGCGGGCCGTTGATTCTGGGAGGCCATGCGGTCCGTGGCGAAAGTGGGCCCGGGCCCCCGGCAGGAGGGCGCGGTGTTGGCGGCCATTCTAGTGCCCGGAGCGCCGCGGGGCAAACCTCCCGGGCGCGTCTGCAACCGCAGCGATAGGGGCACCGTCGTGCACGCCTTTCCCTTCACCGTCGACGCCACCGACGCGCGCTCCGCCGCGCGCGCCACCACCCTTCAACTCGCGCGGGGTGCCGTGCGCACGCCGGTTTTCATGCCGGTCGGCACCCAAGGGGCGATCCGCGGCGTCCCGATGGTCGACGTCGAGCAGACGCCCACGCAGATTCTCCTCGCCAACACGTACCACCTGTCGCAGCGGCCGGGCGAGCAGCTGGTCGCCAAGCACGGCGGCGTCCAAAAGATGATGGGCACGCGGCTTCCGGTGCTCACGGACTCCGGGGGCTTCCAGGTCTTTTCGCTCGCCAAGGCCAACGTGGACGAGGAAGGCGTCACCTTCGCCTACGAGGTGGACGGCAAGCGCACGTTCTTGTCGCCTGAGCGCTCGATGGAGATCCAACAGGCCCTCGGCGCCGACATCGCGATGGTCTTTGACGAATGCCTCGCATTCGGGACGGACAAGGCGGCGGCCACCCGCTCGGTGGACCGCACGGCCCGCTGGGAGGCCCGGTCCAAGGCCGCCCACCACCGGAAGGACCAATCGCTCTTCGGCATCGTGCAGGGCGGCTTTTGGGAGGACTTGCGGGCGCGCTCGGCGCGGCAGATCACGGAGATCGGCTTCGACGGCTACGCCATCGGCGGTCTGTCCGTGGGCGAGGGCCACGCCATCATGTGCGACGTGCTGGACGTCACGGTGCACCACCTGCCGGCCGACCGCCCGCGCTACCTGATGGGCGTGGGCCGGCCGCTGGACCTGGTGGAGGGGGTCGCGCGCGGCATCGACATGTTCGACTGCGTCATCGCCACGCGGCACGCGCGCAGCGGCACGCTGTACACGAGCGGCGGCCGCGTTCGCCTCTCGGACCGCCGCTACCGCAACGACATGTACCCGGTGGACACGAGCTGCGACTGCATGGTCTGCCGCACGTACACGCGGGCCTACCTGCACCACCTGCTGCGGGTGGGCGACATCCTCTCGGCGGTGCTCGGCACGATCCACAACATCCACTGGTACGCGCGCTTCATGGAGCGCATGCGCCAGAGCATCATCGACGGCACCTTCGCGGACTTTCGCCGCTGGGTGCACGAGCGCTACCCCGAGGACACCGAGCCCGCGCCCGTCGCGGCCTACGACGACGACCGGGACGACGCGCCGCCGGCCGCCGAGCGGGGCCCGGCAGGCGGGGGACGG
>JBEIVK010000966.1:0-1613 GCA_040373935.1 Alphaproteobacteria bacterium | reverse complement strand
CGTCGCCACGCACCTCCACCTGCTGCGGCACGGCGCCGCCGATACCGGCGGGGAGCGCCGCTGCTACGGCCACCTGGACCTCCCGCTCTCGGCCGAGGGCCACGCGCAGACGGCCGCCCTCGTGCCCTTCGTCGCGGAGCGCCTGCCGCGTCCCGATGGCATCTGGTGCTCGGACCTCTCCCGCTGCCGCGCGCTGGGCGAGGCCCTCGCGGGCGCCCTGGGCCTTCCGCTCGTGCTCGACGCCGCGCTCCGCGAGCAGCACATGGGCGACTGGGAGGGCGCGTCCTGGTCGGCGCTCACGGCGGCCGAGCCTGCGGCCGTCCACGCCTTCTGGGCCGACCCGCTCGCCGCCGCCCCGCCGGGCGGGGAGTCTCTCGGCGCGATGTCCGCCCGCGTTCTCGCGGCCGCCGTCCGGCACCTCGCCACCCGCCCCGGCGCCCGCTGGCTCGTCGTCAGCCACGCCGGCCCGCTGCGCGCCCTGCTGGGCTGGGGCTTGCGCCTCCCGGCCACCGAGCTGCTGCGGCTCGCCCCGGCGCCCGCCAGCCACAGCCACCTCACCCTCGCCGACGCCGGCGGCGTCCTGCATGTCCTCGGCGAGCGCCCCGCCCTGCCGTCGGCCTCCGTCGCGCCGCGGCGCGCCGCCGGGGCCCTGCGCCGCATCGCCCTAACGGGCAGCGCCGGCACCGGGAAAACCACCCTCGGCCGCGCCCGGTCCGCCTCCACCGGCCTCCCGTACATCCCCGAGGGCATGCGCGAGCGCATCGAGGGCGGGCTGGACCTCCACACCCTCGGCCGGGACGGCCTCCGCGCCCTCATCCGCGAGCTGTGGGCGGAGCAGCGCGCCCGCGAAGACGCCGCCCTCGCCGCGCACGGCGGCTTCATCGCAGACCGCAGCCCGGTGGACTACGCGGCGTTCTACCTGTCTTATGGTTTTGTCGAGCCCGATGACGCCCCCGACGCCTTCTTCGCCGAGGTGCTCGGCGCGGTGGCGGGGCTCGACGCCCTCGTCGTGCTGCCGTGGGGCGCGCTGCCCCTCGCGGCGGACGGCGTTCGCACCCCAAACCCGTGGACGCAGCGCCGCTTTCAGCTCATGGTGGAGGGCCTCGCCGCCCGCGCCATCCCAGGAGACCGCCTGCTCTGGCTCCCGCCGCTGGCCGACCTCGGCGCCCGCGTAGACTGGGTGCTGGCGCACGCCGCCTGAGCACCGGCCGCGCCCCTCATCCGCTGCAAATCGTCAGCCGCAGCTCCAGCCCGTCGATCCCGCAGCCCGGCACCGGCACGCCCACGCCGCCCTCCGTGAAGCAGCCGTTGGTCCCCGCGGCGTCCACCTGGTAGCGGCCCGGCGCGGGCGTCAGCCGAAACCGACCCTCGGCGTCCGTCTTCGTCGTCAGCACGGGCGCGTCGCGGTCCAGCGCCGTCAGCCGCACCTCTGCGCCCGGCGACGGCCCGAGGGTGCCCACCTCATCGACCACCACCCCGGCGATCTCCGACACCGGCGCCGCGCAGGCCCCCGTGTCCGCGCCGCCGGCGCAGCCCACCAACCCCAGAACACCTCCCAGCGCTCCCATCCCGCGTGTCCCCATGTGCGTCGCTCCTTGGCTCCGACGCCTTGT
>JBEIVK010000515.1:0-3432 GCA_040373935.1 Alphaproteobacteria bacterium | reverse complement strand
TTGTTCGGCGAGCGCCAGGGCCCCGGCATCGAACTCGTGGTTGCCGACCACCGCCGCGTTGAGCCCAATCGCGGAGAGCAGCTCCATCTCCGCCTGCCCGACGAACTCGTTGAACACGATCGCGCCCTGGAAGCAGTCGCCGGAATCGACGAACAGCGAGCGCCCGGAGCGGGCGCGCTGCTCCCGCACGATGGCGCCGATCTCCGCGATGCCGCCGTAGGGGCCCGCTTCGTCTGCAAGCCCGAGCTGATTGTCCGTAAAGCTGGGATCGAAGTCGTACTCCATCAGGCGGCTGTGGAGGTCCGAGGTGTGCAGGATGGTCAGCCGCACCTCCTGGCCGCTGAGGTCCGGCGCGTCGCCGTCCATCGCGCGAGGCACGAGGCCGCAGCCGGTGAGCGACAGCAGGACGGTCCAGCGAATCGCGGGCCCACGCATCAGCACCTCGCTCTCTCCGGCCCTGCGGTCGGGTCCGCCCGGCGGGGGGCCGCTGTAAGCGCTCGCCGGGGCCCGCCGCAAGGGCCGGGAGCGCTTCGCCACCGACCTGCCACAGGTCCCGGGGCCGCTTGACACGCCCCGTAGCGCGTGGAATAGAGCGCGCTCTTTGGGGCAGGCGCGTCCGTGCCCCGTGTCCTCCTCCTCCGCCGGACCTCCGAATGATGACGACCTTGCGGACTTTCCTGGTGGCGGCCCTCGCCGCCCTCAGCGCCGGGGCCGCGCACGCGGCGGCCTTCGAAGCGAAGACGATGCGGGAGTCGTTGTCGGCCCGCGAGGTCGAGCGCAGCTTGCTCATCGGCAAGGGCTGGCTCGAGTTCGGGCTTGGGAACGACCTCAAGATCGCCCACGGCGCTTGGTCTCCCACCGGCGAGGCCACGACCTGGCGGCTGCCCGGCGCGCCCGCGTCCGATCAGGTGACGTGGACGCACACCACCCAGCGTCTCGACCTCCGGTACGGCATCACCCGCCGCGGCGAGCTCTACTGGACGATCAAGACCCACTATCTCCGCCTGCAAAACGACACGCTCGGCACGGACCTGGGGCAGTTCGGGCTCGGAGATCCGCGCTTCGGCTACAAGTACGAGCTTTTCCGGTCGCAGGCGCCGCTCACGAGCGTCATCGCGTTCGCCGAGTACAAGGCGCCAGCCGGCAACGAAGCGCCGGGCAACTACGTGGGGGGCCCGACCACCTTCTCCAGCTTCATCATGACGACGGGCACGCCGGACGCCGAGGCGGGCCTCCGCTTCAAGCGCCAGGTGGGGCCGCTCGCGGTGCTTGGCGGCGCGTCGTACACGCGGCGCTTCTCCAGCATCGTGCAGTACGTCATCGAGACGGACCTCAACCAGTTCGGCGGCCGCATCAAGCCGGGGGATCTCACAAAGGCCGACCTCGGCCTGATGGTCCAGCTTGGGCCGGTGGCGGTCGACGGCGCGGCGCTCTTCCAGTCGCGTCAGGCCACCCAGATCGGCAACACCGCTCCGGGCATCGTCGCCAGCCGCGACCTCACCGACGTCGTGGACTCCGACGGCTGGGCGCTCGACGCCCGCACCGGCGTCACGCTCCACATCACCCGCGGCGTGGATCTCGTCGGGTCGGCCTTGGTGCCGATCCGCGGGGAAGACCTCGGATTCTTCCCCATCGAAGACATCCACCCGACGCGCGGCAACACCTACAGCGGAACCCTCGAGTTCCGGTACTGATTGCGAGGGAACGATGCATCGCACCCTTTCCCGGCTGGCCGCCGGCGCGCTCGCTCTCTCGGCGCTCGCCCTCTCCAACGACGCGGAGGCGAAGTTCGTCTTCCCGTACAACCACCCGGACCTCGATTGGTACTCGATCGAGACCGAGCACTTCGTCGTGCACTACCCGGTCTCCAAGCGGGGCAAGGACGCCGGGAACGAGCACGCGCTCACGGGTGAGTGGTCGGCGCGCAAGATCGCCCAGGTGTCCGAGGACATGTGGGAGCCGATGTGCGCGCAGTTCAACTACTACCTGAAGGAGCGCATCCACATCGTCCTGCTCAACCAGTCGGACGACCTGGAGGGCTTCACCATCCCGCCGTGGGACTGGATCGAGATCTCGGCGAACCCGGGCGGGACCTTCTACCGGAGCCGCGGTCGGATGGAGTGGTTCAGCGACGTGATGGTGCACGAGTTCGCGCACGTCGTGTCGCTCAAGGCCAACGCCGCCCACGCCGAGGGCGTGCAAGGGGTGATGCTCGGCGGTCTGTACCAGGACGGCATCCGGGACATGGACTCGGGCGCCCAGTTCTTCATCTTTGACGGCGACTCCGTGTTCTGGACGGAAGGCGGCGCCGAGTACTGGTCGGACAACTCCGGCTGGAACTGGTGGACGGCCGCCCGCGACCAGAACATCCGCATGACGGTCCTCGAAGACCGCCTGCTCACCTACGACGAGTGGCACACCCGGGCCGCAAAGTACGGCTGGAACGACTCGGAGCGCTACTACCAGCAGGGCTACAGCTTCGGCCAGTACATCCGGCAGCGCTTCGGCGAGAAGACCTACGCCAAGTTCGCGCTCGAGTACGCGAAGGGCTGGCGCCCGCAGTGGGAGACGGTCATCGAGGATGTGCTCGGCGTGGACGCCGAGACCCTCTACTGGGACTGGCGCAAGTACGTCACCGAGCGCTACACCGCCCAAGCAGATCGCGTGAAGGCCCGCGGCGAGGTCGTCGGCCACGAGCTCACGAAGGGCCCCGCCGACTGGGACTTCGACACGCCCTCCAAGCGCGACAAGTACATGTCGAAGCCGCGCTGGGAGCGGGAGCTCACGAAGGAGCGCACGGGCACCTACCAGTGGGAGCCCCGGGTCTCGCCGGACGGCAAGTACTGGGGCGTGCTCAACCGCGCCCGCGTCTACGTGAACCGCGCGGACGAAGACCAGGTCTTCGCGTTGAGCGGCGTGGCGCCCTCCGACGCCGCGAAGTCGGACGAGTCGGGCCGCCTGTCGGTCGCGGTCAACGCGGACTTCGAGCATGGCTGGGACTTCGTGCCCGGCGCCGAGGTGCCGACCATCGTCCTCACCGGCCGCGAGGACGAGCACCCGCGCGCCGCCGTCCCGGGGGCGAACGCCTTCCGCTTCGAAGGGGACGGCTACAACTGGAAAGAGCTGTACGTCTACCGCTTCCCGGAGCGCGAAGAGAAGGAGGGCAACCGCACCTTCCGCACCGCCTCCCGTAAGTCGGTCTTGAACCGCGAGGTCTATCCGGAGGGCTCCTGGGACGTCATCCCCAACACGAAGCGCGGGTCGGACCCGGCCGTGTCTCCGGATGGCAAGCGGGTCGCGTATTTTGAGTACACCGACGGCACGCTCAACCTGGTGACCATCAACATCGACGGCACCGACAAGAAGGCCATCACGTCCTACGCGGACGGCACGTGGTTCCAGAAGGTCGACTGGTCGCCGGATGGCAAGCAG
>JBEIVK010000056.1:0-12400 GCA_040373935.1 Alphaproteobacteria bacterium | reverse complement strand
TGGGCCTGCAAGGCCGCCGCCGCCGCCGCCAGCGCGCCCGGGAGGGCCGCGGCGTCCGAGCCACCGGCCTGCGCGAAGTCCGGCCGCCCGCCGCCCTTCCCGCCAATCATCGGCGCGAGGGCCTGCACGAGCTTGCCGGCGTGGGCCCGCGCCGCGAGGTCCTTCGTGACGGCCGCGAGCAGCGTGACCTTGCCGTCGGCCGCGTGGCCGAGCACGACGACCCCGGAGCCCAGGCGATCCCGCAGGGCGTCCGCTTGGTCGCGCAAGGTGGAGGCGTCGCCGCCGACCGCCACGGCGAGCAGCTTGACCCCGCCGACATCGACCGCTTGGGAGAGGAGGTCCTGGGCGGCGGACAGCGCGGCCTTGCGGCGCTCGTCGTCCAGCGCCTTGCGGAGCCCGCGCAGGTCGTCGTTGAGGCGGGCCACGGCGTCCGCCAGACCCTCGGGCCGGGCGTGCAGCGCATCCGCCGCCGCCTTGAGCGCCGCCGCCTCGGCGCGGACGTGGTCCAAGGCGCCGAGGCCCGTCTGGGCCTCGATGCGCCGCACGCCAGCCGCGACGCCCGACTCGCTCACGATGCGGAACAGGCCGATGTCCCCGGCGCGCCCGACGTGGGTGCCACCGCAGAGCTCCAAGCTGAACCCGCCGACCCGCACGACCCGCACCCGGTCCCCGTACTTCTCGCCAAAGAAGGCCATCGCCCCCATCCGCTTGGCGGCGTCCAGCCCGTGCTCCTCGGCGCTGACGTCGGCGTTGCGGAGGATCTCGCCGTAGACGAGGTCTTCCACGCGGCGCAGCTCCTCGGCGTCCATCGGCTTGAAGTGGCTGAAGTCGAAGCGCAGCCGGTTGGGCCCGACGAGCGAGCCCTTCTGGGCGACGTGGTCGCCCAGCACGGTGCGCAGCGCGGCGTGCAGCAGGTGGGTGGCCGTGTGGTTGCGCCGAGAGGCGTCCCGCCGCGCCGCGTCCACGGCGAGGGAGACGCGGTCCCCCACGCGCAGCACGCCGGCGGACAGCTCGACGTGGTGCACGACCAGGCCCTCGGCGGGCTTCTGGGTGTCGGTGACGAGGCCGGTGGCCGGCCCGGACAGCGCGCCGGTGTCTCCCACCTGGCCGCCGCTCTCGGCGTAGAAGGGGGTTTCATCCACGATGAGCTGGCCGCGCTGCCCGGCCGCCAGCGACGCCACGGGCGCGCCATCCACCACGAGGGCCCGCACGACCGCCTCGCCCTCCAGCGCGGAGTACCCGGTGAACCGCGAAGGGCCCGCGCTGGCGGCCAGCTGCAGCCACAGCGCGCCCGCGCCCTCGGCGCCGGACCCCTTCCAGTGCGCGCGGCCGAGCGCCTTCTGCTGCTCCATGTGGGTGGCGAACGCGCCGAGATCGACCGCCAAGCCCCGCTCTTCGGCGATGAGCCGCGTGAGGTCCGAGGGGAAGCCGAAGGTGTCGTGCAGCCGGAAGACGACCTCGCCGTCCAGCGTGCCCCCGGCGGGCAGGCGGTCCAGCTCCTTGGAGAGCAGGGACAAGCCCTTGTCCCGCGTCTCGGCGAAGCGCTCTTCTTCGCCGCGCACGACCTCGCGGATGAAGCCCTGGCGCTCCTGGAGCTCGGGGAAGAAGCCGCCGAAGTCGCGAATGACGGCGTCGGTGAGCCGGTGGAAGAAGGGCTCCGCGCCGAGGCCCAGCTTCACGCCGAAGCGGATGGCGCGGCGGGCGATGCGGCGCAGCTCGTAGCCGCGGCCCTCGTTGCCCGGGATGACGCCGTCCGCCACCATGAAGGCCACGGCGCGCGAGTGGTCGGCCAGCACGCGCAGGGCGGTGAGCACGTCGGCGCCGTCGCGCGGCGACACCTTGGCCAACGCCGCGCCCTCGTGCACCAGCGAGGAGAGAAGGTCCGTGTCGTAGTTGTTGAGCTGCCCCTGCAGGATGCAGGCGATGCGCTCCAGGCCCATCCCGGTGTCCACCGAGGGGCGAGGCAGCGGCTGGATGCTGCCGTCCGCGAAGCGCTCGTACTGCATGAAGACGAGGTTCCAGAACTCCATGTAGCGGTTGGACCCGCCGGCCGGGCCGCGCGTGTCGTCGCCCATGGCCGGGCCCATGTCGAAGTGCAGCTCGGTGCACGGGCCGCACGGGCCGGTGTCCCCGGCCGACCAGAAGTTGTCCTTGTCCCCGAGGCGCTGAAGCCGCGACGGGTCCACGCCGAAGCGGCGCGTCCACAGATCCCAGGCTTCATCGTCCTTTTCGTGGATGGTCACCCACACCCGCTCGACCGGCAGCCGCCACACCTTCGTGACCAGCTCCCAGGCGAAGCCCATGGCCTCCTCCTTGAAGTAGTCGCCGAAAGAGAAGTTCCCCAGCATCTCGAAGAAGGTGTGGTGCCGGGGCGTGCGGCCCACCTCCTCCAAGTCGTTGTGCTTGCCCGACACGCGCAGGCACTTCTGCACCGTGACGGCGCGCGAATAGTCGCGCACCTCCTTGCGGGTGAACAGGTCCTTGAACTGGACCATCCCGGCGCTCGTGAACATCAAGGTCGGGTCGTCGGGGATCAGGCTCGCCGACGCGACGTGCGTGTGGCCGTGGCTGCGGAAGAAGTCCACGAACTCGCGGCGGATCTGCGGACCGGTGAACACGGGGCTCGACATGGCGGAGGCTCCAGGCCGGCCCCGCTAACCCGCCGGGGGCCCGGCGGCGCGGACCCGCGGCGAAGCGCCCCGCGGCATCCGGCAGATCATCATGGGACAAAGGGGGCTTCGCCCCCTTCGTAACGCATCCCCCGGTGGCCCCGCCGGGAGGGCCAGGCCCGGGGGCGCGCGCCCCCCGCTCAGGGCGTGAAGTCGGCCGCCTCGCGGGGCATCACGCGCCGGCGGTTCCACCGGTAGCTCATCACGCCCGTCACCGGCGTCTCGCCGATGTGGTCTGCCCAGTCGGTGCCTTCGTAGAGGCGGTCGAAGGCGAGCACGCCGCTGGCGCCGCCGATCTCCCACAGCCCGGCGTCCGCGCAGCTCGCGCCGTCCACCGAGCAGTCGTAGGCGAGGTCCGTCGCCGCGCCAGACACGGTGACCAGCACGCCCTCGTAGGCCTCATCGGCCGCCGCCGTGGCCGACACCGCGACCGGCGACACGCTGCCCGTGCCCGTCACCGACCAGACAGCGCCGGTGAGCTGCGCCTCGCCGAAGTAGTCGCCGACATCGCCGCCGATGTCGACGCGCTGCCCGCGGCTGAGCCCCGGGGCGCTGCCGGTGTACACGTAGAGCCCGGAGTAGGTGGCGTCCCCCGCCGACGGATCCTGGATGGTGAAGCCCTGGCTGCCGACGCCGGTGACGACCACCCCCGACAGGCTGACGGCGGTGCCGTCCGCCACCGGGAGCAGGCGGATGTCGCGGATGGTGGTGGGCAGGGCCGCGCCCTCGCCGCAGCCCGTCAGCGGGTTGGCGAGGCCGGGGCACGGGTCGCAGACGTCGCCCTTGCCGTCGGCGTCGGCGTCCACCTGCGCGGTGTCCTCGTCGAGCGGGCAGACGTCGTCGTCGTTGGGCGTGCCGTCGCCGTCGAGGTCGGCGGGGAACGGGGTCGCGTCGCAGGCGTCCGCTTGGCCGTCGGCGTCGGCGTCCGGCTGCACGCCGCCGTCGATGGGGCGCAGCGGGTCGAACACCGTGGGGCAGAGGTCGTCTCCATCGGCGATGCCGTCACCGTCGGCATCTTCGGCGGTGGGGCCCGCGTACTCGCCGGGACGGGACGGGACGCAGGTGGGCTCGTCGGTGGGCACCGGGTCGCAGAAGAAGGCAGGGTAGGCGTCGGGGATGGCCGCCTCGATCTCGGAGAGCGTCACGCCCGTCTCGTCGTCGGCGCAGAGGGCCCGCGCCGCGCCGCAGACGTCCAGCGCCTCGCAGTCGGCGCCCAGCGCGCCCAGCACCTCGGACTCGCCGTAGAGCGGCTGGCCGCCGCGGAGGACCAGCGCGACCTCCGTGGTGCCCGCGCGGATGGCGGACTCCCAGAGATCGTAGTCTCCACGGGCAAAGACGGCGATGTCGCCCACCTTGCCCACCGCGAGGCTGCCGATGCGGCCCTCCGCCCCGGCGGCGATGGCGCCGTTGACCGTGGCCATGCGCCAGAGGTCTGCTGCGGTGAAGGCATTGTCGTAGTGCGTCTCGTTGAGGTACGCCGCGCAGGCCAGCTCCCGCCCCATGTGAACCGAGCCGGAGTAGGTCCAGTCGGTGCCGAGCGCGATGGTGCCGCCGAGCCGGTGGAAGAGCGTCACCTGGGCGGTGTGCCCGTACAGCACGATGTTCGACCGCGGAGACCACACGAGCTGCGCGCCGTCGCGGGCCATGCGGTAGTAGTCGGTGCTGACGAGGCCGATGCCGTGGATGTGCGCGGTGTTGGACTCCGTGAGGTCTTCGCCGGCGAAGCCGTCGCTCTGGCAGCGGAACTCCTCGCGGGCGTAGTCGTCGATGCCCTCCGAGACGTGCGGGATGAAGGCGTCGAAGCCAGCGACCTCCTCCTCGGAGGCCGCGTAGTTCCAGCCGCAGTCGGAGCGGAAGGTCTCGTTGCTGTCGCCGAGGGGGAAGGTCTCGTTCTCCACCGGCGCGATGTCCAGGCCCTCGAGGCCGGAGCTGCGATCCAGGTTGCGGACCAGGCCGTCCTGGGTGCCGGAGCCGACCATGGAGGTGGTGCCGGCGAGGAGCTGCCGGATCTCGCCGAGGCGCCGCCCGTTGTTGCTGTCGGTGTTTTGGGGGGTGGACAGCGAGCCGCGCCAGTCGTGGCGGTGGTCGTAGCGGCGGGTGCCGGTGTCGATGGGCCAGCCCTCGGTGTAGCCGATGTGGTCGTGCGGGTTGATGAAGCCCGGCGAGATGACGCCCGCCGCGCAGTCCACCACCGTCGCGCCCGCGGCCTCGCCCTCGCAGTCGCAGCCGACGCAGGTGATCTCGCCGTCCGGGTCGAGCAGCACCGCGCCGTTGCGGTAGGCGCCGTCCGCGGCGAGGACATCGCCGCGCAGCAGCAGGCCCGGCCCGCCCGGCGTGACCCCGCAGATGGCGCCTTCAGGGGCCGACGGGATGGTGTCGCCACAGTCCACGATGGCATCGGCGTCCGTGTCCGCGTCCGTGTCCGCGTCGCTGTCGGCGTCCGAATCGGCGTCGCTGTCCGCGTCGCTGTCCGCGTCGCTGTCGGCATCCGAATCGGCGTCGGTGTCGGCGTCCGCCTCCTCGCCGGTGCCGCCGGAGTCACCCTTGCCGCCCGCGCAAGCAGGCAGCACGGCCAGGATGCCGAGGACCGGGACGAGAGAGAGCAGCGTGCGCATCAGGAGGCTCCAGGTGGGGCCCGCATCGTGCCCCGCCGCAGCCCCACCGGCAAGCGGCCGGGGGCGCCGATCGGGACACCGGGATACCCCGCGCCTATGGCCTGCTTCTCCCCCCTGCGCGCGTGTCTCGGCCGCCCGTGGGCTGCGTGTCTGGTTGCCCTGGTGCTCGGCGGCTGTGGCCGAGACGAAGGCCCCTCGGGGGCCGAGCGGCGGGCGGCGACGGCGGCCATCCAGGCGATCGAGCTGGTCGCCCTCGCGGCGGAGATCGCGGCGCCGGCGGTGCTCGGCCCCGCGAGCGACACCACGCTCTGCCCCGCGGTCTCGCGGGTCGGCGGCTTCGTCACCCTGGACTACGGCGACGGCTGCCTCCCCGACCGCGGCTGGGTGGGCGGCCCGGTGTCGGGCTCCACCCGCCTGGAGGTGGGCACCACCGCCGCCGTGCTCGCGCTGGACGGGCTGTCGGCGGGCGGCGGGCCTCTCGGCGGCGGAGTGGAGCTGGTGCTCGGCGGGGCGGGCGGCACCGTGCTCGTCGCTTCGCTGCGCCCCGGGCTGGACGACGCGCCGGTCCAGGTGGAGACCGAGCTGTTCTTCGCGGTGGACGGGGCCGACGCCACCTTCACCGGCCCGCTGCGCGTGCAGGACGTGGACGGCGCCGACGTCACGGTGGACGCCGACGGCCTGGTCGTGGCGCCGCTGGGCAGCGCGCCCTGCTTCGCGCCCACGGCAGGCACCGCCGCCGCCACCTACGGCATCAACACGAGCACCCTCACCTTCTCCGACGACGGCACGGTGTCCCTGCGGGGCTCCCGCGACGAGCGCGCCACCGAGGATGAGGTCTGCGCGTTCTCCCCGGGGATCTTCCGCCCGTGAGCACTTCTCTGCGCCGCCCCATCGCCGCTCCCCTGCTCGGCCTCGCCCTTGCCCTCGCCGCCTGCGCCGGCGGCCCGGCGGAGGCCCCCGCACCGGCCGGCGCGCCGGCCCCGTCCAGCCCGGCGGCGGCGCCGCCCCCACCGCCCGCCGCCACCTGCGCGGCCTTCGCCGGCGCCGTGGTGGAGCCGAGCCTGCCGGTGGACGCCCTGACCGCCTCCCTCGACGCTTGCCTCGCCGACGGCCGCGGCCCCGAGCTGCTGGCGCCGCTGCGCGCCCGCCTGCGCGGCCCGGACGCCGGGGCCCGCCTCGCCACCGCCCGGGTGCTCACCCACCTGCGCGTCCACGGCCGCCCCTGCGAGCACGACGCGACGATCTCGGCCATCGCCGCCCTGCTGATGGGCGGGGTCGCCGGAGACACCGCGCTGGGCGCACGCATCGCGGCAGATCCCGCCTTCGCCCCGGTGGCGTCCGCCCTGCCCGTGCGGCTCGCGCTCGCGGGCGCGCCCGCCGGAGACGACGCGCTGCGCGCGCTGGTCACGGGGGCCGAGCTGTGGGCGCCGCCGCAGGGCGTGTTCGGGAGTCCCGAGCGCGTGGTGCTGGAGGCCGGCGGGGCCGCGGTGTCGACCCTCCGCGCGGTGGGCGACGACGGGCAGCTCCGCGAGTCGGCGGGGCCGGCGCGGCGATGGGAGGTGGGCGGCGGCGCGCTGTCCATCGACGGCGTGCCCCACGCGCTCGACGCCGAGGGCAATCTCGTGCCGGCGGGGGGCGCCCCGGGGCCGGTGTGGCTGGGGGCGCCGCCGG
Source organism: Alphaproteobacteria bacterium (assembly GCA_040373935.1). Classification (GTDB taxonomy): domain Bacteria; phylum Myxococcota_A; class UBA796; order UBA796; family UBA2385; genus JBEIVK01. The sequence continues at coordinate 5,445 of JBEIVK010000056.1, read as the reverse complement.
AGTGCGCCGCCTGAGGCGGCGGTGGGCGCTGGCCGCGGCGCCAGCGGGGGAGGCGTTGCGGAGGGGGCCCCGCCCCCTCTGCCCCAAGACCCGATGACCCCTGCCAAGAGTTGGCGTGTGAGGCGGGCTCACACCCCGCGAAGCACAAAGGCCAGGCGCCGGATGCGCTCGGTGCCGAGGCTGCGGAAGTGAAGCTGCGCGTGGGCCTCCCCGCCGCTCCCGGGTGCCGCCTCGCGCTCGTCCACGACGGCCTCGATCTCGGCCAACACGCGAAAGCGCTCGCCGTGCGGGCTGATGAGCTCGCCGGAGACGGTGGTGCCCGGCTGGAGCTGAGGCTCGCCGTGGTCGAAGACGAGGCCGGCCCCGGTGAGGGAGAGGTGCTCCACCCGGACCTGCCCGACGAGGGTGAGCGGGCCGTCCCCGTGGGGCTCGAAACGCCACGCGGAGTGGAGGACGTGGTCTGGCGTCAGGTGGCTTTCGGGACCCTGGACGAGGTGGGGCGCCTCCAACATCCACGGCCCCTCCGGGCCGCCGGGCTGGCTCGCCCGGCACAGCGCGGTGAAGGGCAGGGCGTCCAGGGTGTAGTGCAGCGTGAGGCGCCCGTGAACGCTGAGCGCGAGCGGGCGATCCGGCTGAAAAGCAAAGCGAGAGGAGCCGGATTCCGGCAGGTGAAGGACGCCGGTGGTGCGGATGCCGTCCACCTCGACCTCCAAGTGGTGCCCGTCGGTGGCGACTGCGCAGAGGTGGGCGAAGCGCGTCGCCTCGTCGATGGCCGAGCCAGACCCGCCGGCGTGATCTGCGGCGAAGGCGGGCTTTCCGGAGGCGCGCAGGTGGCCGAAGCGGAGCTGGTGCCGCACCGGCGGGGGAGTGAAGACGGGCGGATTGTAGAGCCCCATGTGCCCCTCCTCGAAGTACGATAGCGGGCTGGCGGCGGGCGCGCCCTGCGCCGCGTCAGGGGGAGGACAGGATGCGCCGGATGCACGGGCTGGTTTTCGCGGTGGTGGCAGCGGGCTGCACGGACTACGACCTGCGCCTGCGCGACAAGTCTCCGCGCGGCGGCCGGGATTCGGCGGACATCGAGTGGACAGAGGACACAGCGGCCCCGGACACCGGGGACACCGGGACGCCCAGCGACAGCGGCAACACCGGGCCCGACGACACCGACGATCCGGGGGTCGCCACCGCCGTGAACTACGTGCACACCGCGCGCACGCTCTACGCGTGGGACGCCTTCAGCGGGCTCGTGCGGGTGGGCGACTTCTCGGAGGGCGGCGGCTTCGCCGATGACATCACCGACATCGCCATCGACGCGGACGGCCGCATGATGGCCGTGAGCTTCACGACGCTCTACCGGGTGGACGCCGCGACGGCGGCCCTCACGGCGGTCGCGCCGCTGCCGGGGGGCAGCTTCGCGGGGCTGGCCTTCGCGGGGGACGGCACGCTCATCGGCGCGGGCGACGGGCTGTGGCGCATCGACCCAGCGACGGGCGCGGCCACGGTCCTGCCCGGCACCGCGGGCATCACGACGAGCGGTGATGTCGTGGGCCTGCCCGACGGCCAACTCTACTGGACCACGCTCGGCAGCGCGGGGGACGACCTCTACACCGTGGACCCGTCGACCGGCGCGGCGCAGCGCGTGGGGGCCATCGCCGAGAGCGGCCTGTGGGGCATCGGCTACACCGACGAGCGCCTGTACGGCTTCAGCAGCGCGGGCCTCGTGGTGGAGATCGACCCGGCGACGGCGGCCGTCACGGACACCTTCCCCCTCGCCGGCACCTGGTGGGGCGCGACGACGAACCCGGTGCGCTGGGAATGACGGTCTGCGGTGCAGGCCCGCGCGGCATCGGGTAGGCTCCCCGGCGTGGGGGCGCGATGCGGCACTGGATGATGCTCGGATGGGCCGCGGCGGGCTGCGGCGGGGATGGCCGCGACGAGGGCTCCGATGGCGTGGCGCCCGCGCCGCTGGGCCCGGAGGCGCCCCCCGCCGAGGTGCTCGGCATCGCCAACCTCGACGACGACGACGAGGACGGCACGGTGGACTGGGAGCAGGCCGGCGTGGCGGGAGACAACGACCTCGCGGCATGGGCCATCCCGGGAGATCCCGCGCCCGACGGCGCGTCCTGGGTGTTCGCCCTGTCGGGGCCGGGAGCGGAGGCGGTCCGCGTCTACGGGCCGGACGGCGCCCTGCTGCTCGACGCGGCGTCGCCCGAGGCCACGCTCCCCGCGCGCGCCGACGGGCTGGCCCTCGGCGTGGAGTTCGGCGGCTTCTTGACGTCGGGCACGCTGTCCTTGCGGCGGGTCGAGGCCGATGGCGCCGAGACGGACGCGTGGTCGGCGGCCCTGCTGTCCGCGCCGCTGGTGCTCAACCACCACCTCCAGTCGGCCGACCTCGTGATGGCGATGGAGTCGGCGGGCAGCGGGTCGCGCAGCAACGCCGCGATGATCCAGGACTTCCGCGATGCGTTGCGGGAGCGCTTCATCGGCTATCCGCTGCAGAGCTACGGGTACGACGTCTGGGTGCAGGACGAGATCGAGTTTGGCACGCTCACCGCGCCGGGCCTGTTCATGGACCTCGTCATCAACAGCGTCCGCTCGGAGGGCAGCGGGCTCGACCCGCTGCCGGCGCGGGCCTTCGCGGGGCCGGACTTCGCGGTGGGCACCTGGGGACGGGGCCGCGTCACATCGCAGGACAGCTTCGGCAACCTCGAGGTGAGCCCGCCGGTGGCGGTGGGCGGCGTGGAATACCCGTTGGGGCGGGTCTACTGGGGGGAGTGGCGCGGCAAGGGCCTGACGGACGACCTCGCCGACCTGCTCATCGCCCAGAAGGTGCAGGCGCCCTTCGTCCTCGATGTGAGCTTCCTCTGCGTGGGCCACGTCGACGAGGTCTCGACCTTCGTCCCGGACCCGACGGCCCCGCGCGGCTTTCGGTTCTACTTCAGCGACGCGCTGCTCGGGCTCGCGCTGGTCGACGCGCAAGACCCGTCGCTCGCGCTCACGCGCTACGCCGACGGCCACGGGTACGCGACGGCGGGCGAGATGCAAGACGACGCGGCGCTGCGGGCCTACAACGAGGACATCCAGGCCAACCACCTGGATCCGATGCTGGAGGTCTTCCGGGCGGAGCTCGCGCTCACCGACGACGAGATCATCCGCGTCCCGGCGTTGTACGAGGAGTCTCGCTGGTGCGGCGGGGACGCGCTCGCCCTCATTCCGGCCACGGTGAACATGACGGTCTCGCCCGTGGACGGCACGACGCACCTGTTCTTGCCGGACCCGTTCTTCCGCACGGACGTCGGGGACCCGTCCTCGGACCCGGTCATCGCGGCGATGGAAGATTTGTTTCCGGCCGACGCGGAGCTTCACTGGGTGGACAACTGGTACCTCTACCACCTCGCCGCGGGCGAGGTGCACTGCGGCAGCAACACCATCCGCCCGCCCGCCGCGTCCTGGGAGACGTCGGCCCGCCACCTCCTCGGAGGCGCCCCTTGACGCCCTTTCTTCTGCTGAGCCTGCTGCCCGCCGCCCTCGCGGCGGCCCCCCTCGCCCCGGCGACGGCCGCTGCCCTCGCGGCGGCCACGCGCGCCGCGCCGGACACGGCGGCGTGGGTCGGGTCGGCCCTTCCCGCGCAGGCGCGCAACGGCGCCCCGATTTTCACGGACCCGCGGTTCTTCACGCCGGGCGGTCTCGCGGCGGCGGCGCAGCGCCTCGCGGCGGGCGAAGACCCGCCGCCGGTGCGGGCGGCCTTGGCGCAGGTCGTGGTGCGCGGGCAGGCGCTTCCGCCGGCAGACGTGGTGGCGCTGTTCCACGGGGAACCGGCGGCCGACGTTCGCGCGGTGCTGGTGGCCGGGGCCGCTGACTTCTCGGCGGCCGATGCGGAGCCCTTCCTCGTCGACGCCCTGCGGGACCCGGCTGCGCCGGTGCGCGCGGCGGCGCTGCGGGCCCTCTCTCAACACCCGGCTGGCGCGGCCTGGGGCAGGCTCGCCGCCCTGTCCACCACCGACGCGGACGCCACGGTGCGCGCCCTCGCGGTGCGCCACCTCGGCTGGTCCGGGGACCGCGGGGGTTGGGACCTCGCCGCCGCCGCCTTGGAGGACGCCGCCCCCGAGGTCCGCCTCGCCGCGCTGCGCGCCGTCGAGCGCCTCGATGCCCCGCGGGCCGCGGGCCTGGCGGCGGTGCAGCGCCTGGCCGCAGACCCGGACGCCGCGGTCGCGCCGGCCGCCCGCCGCGTGCAGGGGGGTGCCCGATGAGCCTCGCCGAAGCCGCATGGTCGATGCCCTGGAAGGCCCTCCACGCCGAGGCCGTGCAGGAGGCGCTGCGCGCCCTCGTCGCCGAGGCGCCCGGGTTGCGCTTCGAGCTGGAGCGCGAAGAGGCCGACACGCTGACCGCGCACGTCTTCCTGGACGCCGACGAAAGCGGGGCCGCCCGCCACTTCGAGCTGTCCTTCTACGACCTGGACCGTGACGGCGTGATCCTCTGCCTGGAGCCCGAATGGGCGGACAACGCGGCCCATTGGGAGGAGGCCTGGGACCTCTGCGACACCGTCGCCGAAGCCGTGGGCGGCGAGGTCGTGGACCTCAGCGAGTGAGCCCGGCGAGCGCCGCTGCCGCCGCCACGCACCGGTGCAGCTCGGCGATGCCGGGGGACTCGGCGGGGGCGAGGCGGCCTGGGCGGTAGCGCACCGCGTGGATGCCCTGCTGCACCCGGGCGACCACGGCGGCATCCTCGGCTTCGGTCCGGCCCACGTCGGCTCCCGCACCGGCGTCTCGGGCCCCGGCGTCCCAGACGAGCGTGCGGTAGCGGACCCGGGTGCGCGCCGGACCCAGCGGCTCCAACGCGTTGATCGAGAGCCCCCACGGGTAGACGTTCACCATGAGCCCGGGGAAGATCCAAAGGTAAAACGCCGCGAGCGGGCCATCTGCCGCGAGCGGGTGCGCCGGTGGGAGCGCGAGCACCGGGCCAGCGCCGGCCGGCGCGGGCGCGACCTGGAGCACGGCCCCGGGGAAGGCCTGCACCCGGTAGGCGCCGAGATCCACGGCGCGGGCGAGGGCCGGATGCACGAAGGGGATGTGCAGGCCTTCGAGGTAGTTTTCGACGTACAGCAGCCAGTGGGCCTCCACCAGACGGTCCTCGGAGGCGGAGGGCCAGAACGCGGCCTCGCCCCCGACGCCGCCGAGCAGCGCGGCGAGCAGGTCCACGGTGCCGGCGGGCACGCCCGGCTCCACGGCGGCGAGCAGCAGCGGGCCGACCTCGCGCAGTCCGAGCACGGGGAGGTCGTCCTCGGGCGCGACGGGCACGGCGTCGAAACCCGGCCGCGCGAGGCAACGGCCGTCGAGGGCGAAGCGTCGCCCGTGGTACGGGCACCGCAGGCCCGACGCCGGCCCCGGGTGGTCCACCATGCGGGCGGCGCGGTGGGTGCAGACGTTGGAGAGCAGGCGAAGCGGGCCC
>JBEIVK010000728.1:0-2391 GCA_040373935.1 Alphaproteobacteria bacterium | reverse complement strand
GCTGTGCCGCGGGGCCACCGCGCCAGGCGGCCGGAGGGGGCGGCGCGCAGCGCCGGTGCAAGCGGCGGGACGCCGCGCCGCACGGAGCGGCCGCTGGGCCGCGACCCCCCGCAGAGACGCGGTGCCCGGCCGGAACGGCCGGGCAGGCGCCCGAATGCGCCATTGGAAGGGGAGGGGACGCCCTCAGCCGGGGAGGCTCGGCGGTGCGGCGTGGCGGCGCATGAGCCCTTCCTGGGCGGTGCTCGCGAGGAGGCGGCCGTCGCGGGCGTACACGCGGCCGCGCACGAGCCCGCGGCTGCCGCCGGCGGCGGGGCTGTCCATGACGTGCAGCACCCAGTCGTCCATGCGAATGGGCGCGTGGAACCACATCGCGTGGTCGAGGCTGGTGACCTGCATGCCCGGGGTGAGCCAGCTGACGCCGTGGGGCTGGAGCGCGGTGGTGAGGAAGTGGAAGTCGCTGGCGTAGGCGAGGAGGTGCCGGTGCAAGGCCGGGTCGGGTGGAAGCGGGCCGTTCGCGCGCATCCAGACCTGGCGGCTGGGCGGGCGGACGGGCGGGTGGAAGGGATCCTGGGGGTCGACCGGGCGGAGGTCGATGGGGCGCGGGGCGGTGACCCGCTCGGCGAGCCCGGGCGGGAGGCGGGCGGCGAAGCGGCGGGCGAGCTCGGCCTCGGGGATGAGGCGCTCCGGGTCCACCGTGGGCGGCATCGGATCGGCATGGGTGAAGCCGTCTTCGGCTTCGTGAAACGATGCGGAGAGGCTGAAGATGGCGTGGCCGGCCTGGGTGGCGACGACGCGGCGGGTGGTGAAGGAGCGGCCGTCGCGGATGCGGTCGACCGCGTAGAGCACGGGGAGGCTGACGTCGCCGGGGCGCAAAAAGTACGCGTGGAGGCTGTGGCAGGCGCGGCTGGGGGGGACGGTCTGCTCGGCGGCGGAGAGGGCCTGCCCGAGCACCTGGCCACCGAAGACGGTGCCCCAGCCCAGGTCTTGGCTTTGGCCGCGGAAGAGGTTTTCTTCGATGCGCTCGAGCGCGAGCAGCTCCACCAGCTCTTGCAGGACGTCGCGCATGGGGCCTCCGGGCGAGGGAGCGTCCTACCCTGTCGCGGCGCGGGAAGCGCGGCGCCGCGGGGTCAGCCTGGGTCCAGCTCGACCCAGAGGGGCGCGGTGGCGCCGCCGTCGAGCGAGAGGAGGCGCGCGCGGGCGGCAGACCAGACGTCTCCCGCGTGGACTTGCTGGAGGGCGTGGAGCGGCAGACCGGGCAGCGGACCGAGGCGGGCGGGCCACGTGGCGGGCGTCCCGATGGCGTCGAGGCCCCCACCGCGGAGATGACCCTGCACGCGCGAAAATGTGCGAGGAACGCCTGTGTCGAGGATGGCGAGGGTGCGGCGGGAGCCGAGCGCGCTGCTGAGCGCGGCGACCGCGCGCGAGCCGGCGACCACCCGGCCGGGCCAGGCGGGCCACGCGGGGACGGGGCCTGGGCGGCTGAAGCGCGCCACCACCAGCGGGACCTGGCCGGCGTCGCGGACCTCGGGCAGCAGCAGCGCGAGGGTGCTGTCGGCGCCGCCATCCGGGACCTGCGTGGACCAGGCGGACTCGGCGCCGCACGCGGCGAAGCGCCCACGGACGACGACGGTGAGGCCGCCGGGCGCGGCGCCCAGGTGCTGCGCCTCGCCCCCGAGCCCCGCGGCGAGGACCGCGCCGGCCGCGCCGTCGGGCAGGCCGCTGAGGACGATGAGGTCTGGATCGGCCTGGCGCAGCGCGTCCAGCGCGGCGGCGGTGGGCTCGGCGGCCGGTGCCCAGACGACGGCGCGGATGGGCGCACGGACCCGGGGGGCGAGGTTGACGCAGTCGACCAGAGATGGGTCCACCGCGGTGTCCGGTGCGACGAGCACGGGCGCGCTGCGGTGGGCGGCGGCGACGGCGACGACGACGAGGGCGAGGCCGCCGGCGAAGGCGCGGCGCCCGGCGGCCCAGAGCCACACGCCGCCTTGCAGCGCGAGCGCGACGAGCAGCGGCTCGCCCCAGAGGGCGGCGGCACCGAGCAGGGTGCGCTCGCCGGCGGCGGCGACGACGAGGCCGAGGGCAACGGCGGCCCCGGCCGCGAGGGTCCCCGCGGGCCGCGCGCGGAGAGGGGCGTCGGGGACCGTCATCGGCGGCAGGTTAGCCTGTCCGGATGCCGAAGGCCCCCTCCGACCCGCTCTACTCCCGCGCCCAAGCCCACCTCGACGCCCAGCGCTGGCCCGATGCGGCGGCGGCCTTTGCCCTGGCGGCCGCCCACTCCGAGGCGCGGGGAGATCGTGCCTCCGCCGCGGCCCGCTGGGTGGCGGCCGGGGACGCGCACCGGCGGGCGGACCAGCTCGGCGCGTCCGAGGCCGCGCTGGCCCAGGCGGCGGC
>JBEIVK010000575.1:0-3084 GCA_040373935.1 Alphaproteobacteria bacterium | reverse complement strand
CCGCGCAGCGGGCCAGCCATCGCGCACGCCGAACGCGAGCACGAGTCGGTCGGGCGCGAGCCCGCCGAGCCAGTCCGGCAGGGCCCGGCGCGCCTGCAGGGACGTCCAACCAGGCACGGCGGCGTTCACCACCCGCTGCCCCCCCAGCGCCGCGAGCTGGGCCGGCCACGCCTCGTGCCCCGCGACGCCCCACCCGAACGACGTGCTGCACCCGAGCACCACCGTCAGCGGGCCAGCGCCGGCGGCGGCGTCCCCGGGCCCGGCCCGGCGGTGGCCCCGCGCGTCGGTCTGCACGCGGAAGGCCCCCGCGGGCCCTTGGACCTCGCGGTCCAGCCCCGGGCGAAGCGTCCAGACCACCGCGGGATCCCCGGCGTAGAGCCCCCGGTCGGGCCAGGGGCTCAGCCACAGGGCGCCCTCCGTGACCGCCAACAGCGCCGCCGCGCTGGCCACGCCGGCCAGCGCCCGCACGCCGACCGATGGCAGAGCCGGAGCCACGGCGCTGCCTTATGGCGAACGCGGGGCCCTCACCAGCCGCCGGGCAGCCCGCAGCCGCGCCCGCGCTTCCCGCGGGGTCCCGTCCCTCGGCCCGCCCGGGATAGGCCCCCCCCGTGTGGACCTTCGCGACCCTCAGCGTGCTCGGCGCCAGCGTTCTCGCGTGGGGCGCCGCGCGCCGTGGCGGGCGGCGCGTCGGGGTCGCCCTCGGCGCGATCCTGGGAATGCACGCCCTGCTCGCGACAGGCTGGGTGGCCGCAGCGCCGGCGGAGGTGCGCCCGCTCGCGTGGCTGTTCCAACTGCAGACCTTCATCTTCGTCGCCGCCGGGCTGCGTCCGCGCATGCCCTCCACCGCCTGGAACGCGCTCGTGGTCTGGCCGGCCTGCGTGTTCATCGCCGGCACCTGGGTCGCGCTGCCGTGGACGGTCGCCGCCCTCCTCGGGCTGCCGCTCCCGGCCCCTTGGCTGCCCTACGCCCTCGCCGCCTTCGGGCTCTACCAGTCCGTCAGCACGCGGCGGGACGGCCTGACGCTGTACCTCCGCGCCGCCGTGCCCCCCGCCGCCGGCCCCGCCCGCCGCGCCCCCGCCCTGCTCACCCGCGGGCCGTGGCCTGAGCACCCGCCGGGCCCGGGGCCTCGCGCACTGCGCATCGTCCAGATCTCGGACCCGCACCTCGGCCCCTTCATGAGCGTGGCGCGGCTGCGGCGCATCTGCGCGCGCGCCGTGGCGGCCGAGCCGGATCTCATCCTCTTGACCGGCGACCTGCTGACGCTCGCCTCCCAAACCGAGCCGGGCCTGCTGGCACAGGCCCTCGCGCCGCTGGGCACACACCCGCGGGTCTTCGCGGTGCCGGGCAACCATGACCACGAGACGCCCCGCCTCGTGGCGGACGGGCTGGCGGCGGTGGGCGCGCGGCTGCTGGTGGACGCGCGGGTCCGGGTGGAGACGCCTGCCGGCCCCGTGGAGCTGGTCGGGGTCGACTACCGCTGGTGGAACCGCCGGGCCGAGCTGGGGCCGCTCTTCGCGGGGTGGCCGCGGGAGCGGTTGCCGGGCGATGCGCTGCTCCCGCGCATCCTGCTGCTGCACGATCCGGGGATGTTCCGCTTCGTCCCCGCGGGAGCGGCAGACCTCACCCTCTCCGGCCACACGCACGGCGGCCACGTCGGTCTGTGGTCCCTCGGCCTGCCCTGGACGGCGGTCGGGCTGCTCGCCCGCATCCCCGACCACGGCCCGTGGGTGGGTCCGGCCGGCGCCCTGTACGTCCACCGGGCCACCGGGCACTACGGCTTCCCCCTCAGGCTCGGCGTCCCCGCCGAGGAGAGCGTCATGCACGTCCATTTCTCCACGGGGCCGGCATGAGCGCCGCCCGCTGCCCCGGCTGCGCGGTCCCCGCGCCCGGCTGCATCTGCGCCCATCTCCGCCCGGTGCCCCTGCCCTTCGCGGTGGTCGTCGTGCGCCACGCCGCCGAGCGCCGCAAGTCCTCCGGCAGCGCCCGCCTGCTGCCGCGCCTCCTCGCGCGCTGCACCCTCCACGACTGGGGCGCCCCGGACTCCGTCTGGGACGCCGAGACGGTCGGCGAACCCGGCGACTGGCTGCTGTTCCCGGAGAGCCCGGACGGCGCCCACCCGGTCACCCAGCCCGGGCCCGATGCGCCGCTGCGCCGGCTCATCGTCCTGGACGGCAACTGGAACCAAGCGCGCCGGATGTCCCGCCGGGTGCCTGGGGTGGAGGCCCTGCCCCGGCTCGCCCTGCCCCCGCCGCGCCCCGACACGGCGCGCTTGCGCCTGCCGCACGCCCCCTGGGCGATGGCGACCGTGGAGGCCGTGGCCCGCGCGGTGGAGTCCCTCGGCGCCCCCGCGGCCGCCGCCCACCTGGACGCGGCCTTCGCGGCATTCGTCGGGGCCCAACGTCCGTCCTCGCCCCGGCGCACCGGCTGGCGCGGCGGGCCTGGCGCCGGCCCGGCAGGCTGACCCTCAGCACGCCTCGACGAACGCATCCAGGCCGCGGGCGCGCTGGATGCTCCGCAGCTTGCGGAGGGCCTTGATCTCGATCTGCCGGATGCGCTCCCGGGTGAGGTTGAAGCGCGCGCCGATCTCCTCGAGCGAGTACTGCATGGGCTCGCCGATGCCGTAGCGCATGCGCACGACCGTCTCTTCGCGGGGGGTGAGCGTGGCGAGGGCCTCCAACAGCTCGTCGCGCAGGCTGGCGTCGTCGAGCCCATCGCCGGGCGCGTCGGCGTCCGGGTTCTCGATGAACTCGGCGACGGTGGACTCGCTGTCCTCGGCCACCGGCGCGTCCAGGCTCACGGGCTCCTTGGTGAGCTTGAGCAGGCCCTCGATGTGCTCGACGGGCACCTCCAGGCGCTCGCTCACCTCCTGGAGCGTGGGCTCTCGCCCAAGGCTCTGGAACAGGACGCGCTGGACGTAGTGGACCTGGTTCACGACCTCGAGCTTGTAGATGGGGATGCGAATGGTGCGGATCTGGCTCTCGATGGCCCGGATGATGGACTGCCGAATCCACCACGACGCGTAGGTCGAAAACTTGAAGCCGCGGGTCCAGTCGAACTTCTCGACGGCCTTCATCAAGCCGAGGT
>JBEIVK010000248.1:0-5804 GCA_040373935.1 Alphaproteobacteria bacterium | reverse complement strand
TTGGCCGCCGCGTGGGCCGCGCCGCTCGCGGCGACCGCCACCGGGGCGCTCGGCGCGACGGTGTTCGTGGGCGTGTCCACACCGGCGGCCGACTGGGGCGGGCGCTGGCCCGGGTGGCGCGGCTGGGCGCTTGGATGGGCTGCCGCCGGCGCGGGCGTGGGCAGCGCGGTGGCGTGGGTCGCGCTCGCGACCGCGCTCGGGCATCCGCCGGCGCCGCAGGCCGTCTTGGAGGGGCTTCGCGCCGCGCCGGGGCCGGGGCCGGTGCTCTACGCGCTCGTGGGGGCGCCGGTGGCCGAAGAGCTGTTGTTCCGGGGGCTGCTGCTGCCGGCCCTGGCGCGGCGTTGGGGCTTCCTCGCGGGGAACGTACTCCAGGCGGCGCTTTTTGCCCTCTTGCACGCGGGCGACCCGCAGGCCGTCCCGGCCCTCGTCGTGCTGGGGGCGGCGCTGGGCTGGGCGCGGGAGCGCAGCGACAGCCTGGGCCCGGCGGTGCTGGGCCACTCCCTCAACAACGGGGCGGCCCTGGCGCTCGCGTGAGGCCAGAGCGGGAAGGAAGGGGGCGTTACGGGGGAAACCTTGGTTTCCCCTGTCCTCCCTCCCCGATGCCCCGGACGGGCAGGCGGCTCAGGCCCCGCGGATGGCGGCGAGGACGGCGTCGGCATGGCCCTTCACGCTGACCTTGGGCCATGCGTGGGTGACGCGGCCGTCCGGCCCGACGACGAAGGTGCTGCGGACGATGCCCATCGAGACCTTTCCGTACATGGATTTTTCCTGCCAGACGCCCCAGGCCTCGGTGATGGCGCCGGCCTCGTCGGACACGAGCGGGAAGGGGAGGCACTCTTTGGCGCGGAACTTGGCGTGGCTCTTGACCGAGTCGCGGCTGACGCCCACGACCGTGGCGCCGGCCGCGGCGAAGTCGGGCGCGCGGTCCCGGAAGTCCTGGGCCTCGACGGTGCAGCCGGGGGTGGCGTCGCGCGGGTAGAAGTAGACGACGACGCTGCGGCCGCGGTGGGCGGCGAGGTCGAAGGCGCCGTCGTCGGTCGGGCCGGAGAGGGCGGGGGCGAGGTCGCCGGGGCTGGGCATGGGCACGGGTGGCTCCGGGGCGGTGGATGGGACGCTGGCGGGGTATCGCCCGGCGCTCGGCTGTCCAGGGGCCGGGGGGCGGCGACCGGGTTACGAGCCGGAAGTCCCGGCGTTGTCCCCGGTGGAGGCCGAATGAGTGAAGGCAAGCCCAGGCGCGCCCCGCTCCCCCCGCAGAAGCTGCAGGCGCGCCGCAAAGCGGACCTCCTCGTCCGCGACACGGGGATTCCCCCGCACCTCGCTTTGCAGATTGCCAACGGCCAGATCACCCTGAAAGAGGTGCTGGAGCGAATGGCTCTGCGCGATCAGGTCGATGGCCTGATGCGCCGCCACGAGCTGCCGCGCTCGGTGGCGATGCAGGTCGCGCTGGGCCAAGTGGAGCTGGAGGCCGTCCTCGCGCGCAAGCGAATGGACGCGCACTTCGCGAGCCACGGGGGGCGCTCGGTTTTCGATGAGTCGCTCGCGGCCGGCGCCGCGCTTGGATTGGCGGTTCACGGGCGGCAAATGCTGGCGGGGGCGGTGGTGGCGGCAGACCGCTACGAGGTGCAGGTGCGCGGCGAGGGCGACGCGGCGCCGCGCTCGGTGCACAAGGCCACGGTGAAGTGGGCGTGTCCGGCGGCCGACACGAAGCTCATCCGCAACACGATGCGCCGCGACAAGGAGCGGGACCGTGACTGCGAGCCCATCTGGAAGCCGCAGGACCGCTTCGGCTGTTCGGACCGCCGGTTGTTCGGCTACCACGACGAGCTGACGCCCATCGCCGTGACGCTGCTCGAAGGGGAGGTGTTTACGGGCACCGTCGAGTACGTCGCGCGGTGGGAGTTTGGGCTTCGCTTGCAGAAGAAACATGCGATGGTCGTGGTGTTCCGCCACGCGCTCGCCGACGTGCGGGAGGTCTGAGATGGGGATTTGGAAGGGCGCACTGACGGTGCGCCGCTACATCGTGGCGGGCGAAGTCCCGGATGGCTTTCGGGACGCCTACCTCGACGCCCTGAACGACCGCGCCTTTCGCGAGAAGTCCAACCTCGAGCCGGGCGAGGAGGTGGCGGGCTGGTGCCTGACGCAAAACCTGCTGGACACCGACTTCTCGGACCGGGACCGCTGGCTGTACAACCACTTCATCTGCGCCGCGCTGCGGGTGGACAAGAAGGTTCTGCCTGCCAAGTACTTCAAGGCCTTGCTCGAGAAGCGCATCGCGGCGTGGTGCGCCGAGAACGCGCGCGAGCGTGCGCCGCGCAACGTCAAGGAAGAGCAGAAGACGCTGCTTCAGCAGGAGCTGCTCCAGCGCGTTCTGCCGCGCGTGACGACCATCGAGTTCGTCTGGAATGTCGCGGATGGCTGGGTGCTCCTGCACAGCACCAGTGAGTCGGCGAACGATCGCTTCCGCAAGATGTTTTTCGAGACCTTCGGGCTCCCGCTCGTGCCGTTCTCGCCGCTCGACTTCCTCGCCGACGACGCCGGCCTGCTCGGCGCGTTGGAGATCGGCGGCATCAGCGACTACCGGAGCGCCGACGCCCCTGTTTCCGCGGAGTCCCTGTGAGCCACCCGTCCGCCGTCGATGTCGGCCGCCCCGCGCTGCCTCACCTCAGCGCCGAGTTTTTTGTCTGGCTGTGGTACGCCTCGGAGCGAGACGGAGGCTCGATGCCCCACGGGGACGGCATCGTGGACGTGTGGGTGGAGGACCGCCTGAGCTTCCGCACGCCGGACGAAGACAAGGTGCGCGCGGTGATGACCGGCGAGAACGCCGCCGCGTCGCGGGAGGCCCGGGCCGCCCTGGCGAGCGGCAAGGTGGTGCGGGACCTGCAGGTGCATCTGCGCAACGAAGAGCGCGAGTACACGCTCGTGCTGCGCGGGGTGCACTTGGATCTCGCCGGGCTGAAGCTGCCGCCGCACGCCAAGGACGGCGAAGAGGAGCTGCTCTACGAGCGCATGTTCCTCTATGAGGATGTGTACGCGGTCCTCAAGAGCTTGTACCGCCGTTTTGCCGAGGAGCGGGTGAGCGCCGCGTGGTCGGCTGCGACGCTGCCGGCCATCCGCCGGTGGGCCGAAGGGGCGCCGGCTTGACCAAGCGGCCGGCTTGGGTTAGTGGGCCGGGCCTGGATGAGGGTTGTCGCGCGGTTAGCTCAGCTGGATAGAGCGTTGGCCTCCGGAGCCAAAGGCCACAGGTTCGAATCCTGTACCGCGCACCACCTCTCAGGTCCCCGCATCGGAGTGCCCTCGTGCGTCCGCTTCTCCTCTGCATTGGCATGGTCCTGTGGGGAAGCGCGGCCCACGCGCAGAGCCCCGTCGCGGCGCCGTCGGGGGCCGCAAAAGAGCGGATGGGCGGTCCGTTCGGGCTCGGGGTGTCCGTGGGCGCCCCCACGGGTCTGACGGGCAAGGCCTGGCTGGGCCAGTCCGGCGCGGTGCAGTTCACTGTCGGCGGAGATCTGGGCCGCATCGGCGATCTCGCGGTGACGGCCGACTATGTCTACCACGTCCGGCCTTTCGTCACCGACGGCGAGATCTACAGCTTGCCGCTCTACTTTGGAGGCGGGCTCAACCTCGGCAGCAACACCTACGAGCTGGACGGCTCGCTGATGGTGGGGCCGCGGGTGGTGACGGGCGTGTCGCTCCTTCTCACGGAGCTGCCCATCGACTTTTTTGTTGAGGTCGCTCCCACGCTCTATCTCGTGGAGTCGGTGAGCTGGTCGGTCGACGGCGCGCTCGGCGTCCGCTACTACTTCTGAAGCCGGCCGGCGCGGCCGGTCGGGGGAGATCTGCATGTACGGCAACGGGGAGACGCGCGCGTGAACCTCACCTTTTGGGGGGTGCGCGGCTCGATCCCGGTGCCGGGGGCGGGGACTCTGCGGTGGGGAGGCAACAGCTCCTGCGTGGCCCTCACGGTGCCGGGCGCCCCGCCGCTGCTGCTCGACTGCGGCACGGGCGCGCGCGCGCTCGGTCAGCGGCTCCTCGCGGCAGGAGAGCGGGATGTGCACGTCCTGTTCACCCATCTGCACATCGACCACGTCTTCGGGCTGCCGTTCTTCGGCCCGCTGTACGTGCCCGGCGGCCGCGTCGAGCTGGGCGTGCCGGCCGTCTCCCCGGTGGACGCCGAGACCCGCCTCGGCCGCTTCATGAACGGCATCTACCACCCGGTCCGCCTGGGCGAGGTGCCGGGCCGGGTCGCCTTCACGCCCATTCGGCCGGGCCCGGCCTTCGGCATGGGCCCCTGGGAGCTGCGCAGCGTCGGGCTGAACCACCCCGGCGGCGCGCTGGGCTACCGCGTCACCTTGGGCGGGCGCAGCGTCGTCTACCTGACGGACACGGCGCCGCTGGCGCGGCCGGGCGAGGGGGTCGTGGATGGGCGGCGCCCGCCCGCCCTGGAGCAAAAGGTGCTGGACCTGTTGGCCGGCGCGGACGCCTGCATCTTCGACACGATGTTCACCCAGGCGCAGTACATGGTCCGCCAGTCCTGGGGCCATTCCTACCCCGAGTACGCCGTGGCCCTGTGCCGGGCGGCCGGCGTGCGGCGGTTGTTCCTGTACCATCACGCGCCCGAGCTGGACGACGACGCGCTGGACGCCCTGGACGCGCACTGGATGGGCGTGCGCGAGGGCGGGCTCACGGTGCGGCTGGCCCGCGAGGGCGAGTCCCACGACCTCACATGAACCCGCTCCTGACCGACATCCCGGAGGGCGCGGGCATCGACGAGGCGACGTCGACGTGGATCGACCTCTCGGTCTGCAACAGCGTGCTGGCGGGCTTTCTGCTCTTGGTGGGCGCAGTCTGGGGGATGGTCCTCATCGCCCGTTTGTGGCAGCACCACCTCCGTCGCGCCGCGGGCCCGGCGCTCGGCCGCTGCGAGGCGTTGGGCTTGCGCGTGGCGCCTGGGGGGCTGCGCGGGCGGGTGGTTGCGCGCGGGGCCTGGGCGGGCAAAGACCTCCGGGTCGATTGGCGCGGCGGTGTGTGGGGCGAGCGCTGCGTCATCTACTGGGGGGACCGGGTCCGCCGCATGCCGCTCATCGTCGATGGCCCGGGCCTGGACGCCGCGCTGGCGGCCGTCTCGGGCAGCCCCTGACGTCACCGGCCCCGCCCAGGCCTCCCGGGCGGACGGCGGCGTCGCTCAACGCACCCCCGCCGCCTGAAGCTCCCAGGCGGTGCGCCGGCGGGCTCCGCTGTCGGCGGCGTGGCTGCGCAGGCGGTCCAGGACGTCGCCCAGCCCCGGGGGCACGGCTTCGGCGCCGGCGAAGGCCGCGACCGCCAGGCCGGCGCGGGCCTCCTCCAGCCACGCCCCGGCGTAGGCCGAGAGCGCGGCCGTGCGGGCCTGCTCGGCGACGAGGGCGTCTCGGTGCCGCAGGAGCGCGCCGAGGTGCTCTGCTGCGGCGAGGTGGCGGTCGCGGGTGAAGGGGTCGGTGGCCGTGGCGGCGTCGGCGGTCAAGGCGTTGATCCGCTCCGTCACGTTGGCGGCGTCCACCGCCTCCAGCTCGGCGGCGAGGGCGGCGAGCGATCCCTGCAAGCGCACCACCCAGGCTGCGACCTCGCCCACCCCGTCCCGGGTGCTCGCGTCGGGGCACCGGGACGCGAGGGCCGCGTCGAGCGCGACCGCCCGCAGCGCGGGCTCGGCGAACGGCGCGGGGAGCTGCGCGCGAACCGTGGCGGCGGCGGGTGGGCGCGAGACGGTCCGCACCTGCGCGGCACCCAGAGCGAGCAGACCCAGCCCGGCAAGCCCCCACGCGAGGCCCTGCAGG